>CAYZKZ010000004.1:0-61934 GCA_964479325.1 uncultured Muribaculaceae bacterium | reverse complement strand
GGCCAGATCCCTCTCGGTCTGAGTACCCTCATAGACTCCCTTGTAGCCGGAATGGCGAGGCGAGAGGGTGCGGATGCCCCTTCTCGTCACAAGTTCGTTGTCAATGACCTGAAGCACTCTTTGGGCGACCTCAGGCTCTACAGGAATATCCTCACCCACAAGGGCGTAGAGCATATTCGGACGGACCTCAAGATGCTGCCCGGCGTTATCGACATAGTCGGCGAGATAGCCTGCCCCGGCGTTCCAGAAGGTCTTCTGGAAGTTCGCGCGGACCAGTTCCAGGATGTGGCTCCATTCCTTCAGGAAGGCTCCGTCGCCCTGTGAGCATCTCTGCTCCATCGTCACGGCGAAGAGTATCGACCTGAACCACATCGCGTTGGTCTCCACCTGATAGCCTGCCCTCTCGGTCACAGGATTGCCGTCGATGTAGGCGTTCATCCACGAGAGCGCCCAGTGGTCAAGCTGTGCCCACAGAAGTCCGTTCGGGTGCATAGCGACCTCGGCGCGGCGGCCCGGCAGGTAACTTTCGAGAATACCCTTGACGGTCGGTCCGTATTTCTTCCACACGGCGGCCGGGTCAGCGCCGAACTCGATGTAGCGCTGAAGCGTGTCCGCGAGGCGAAGCGGAGCCTCGACCTGTGTGGTCCTGTGGAAAAGACGCTCCTGATTGTCGGCGATGAGGTTGTCGAGAATCTCCTCGAACTCGGCCTTGTCGCCGTCGGCGTAGAGGGTAAGTCCAGGAAGAGACTCAAGGGTCTCCCTGAGGAGTCCGGTGTAGAGCCAGGAGAATCCGGCGGCGATCATCTTGTGTCCGCCCCGATCCTGTTTCAGGAGGTCGGCGCAGCGCTTGAGCTGATCCTGGGCGGTGGTGATCCTCGAGGCCTTCGCGACAAGGGAGTCGAATTTCCTCTTCAGACCAGCCGGGGCGGCCAGATCGACCGAAGCTGAGAACACGACGGCGTCGCCAGGCTTCATCTCCGTCTCGAAATGACCCGGAACGTAGAGATCCTCCTTGCAGGCGAATCCGCGGCGATACTCATCCGAATAGGTGACACCCTTGTACCAGCAAGGGGCCGACTCGAAGGAGACATCCTTCGTGTTAAACTGCATATTCAGGTCAGGGAAGCCGTCGTAGAGGTTGAATGACATTCCGTTCGGAATCTGCCATCCCTCCGTCCGGGCGTTCGGGTTCTCCTCGGTCAGGGCGTGTATGTCGCGGAACGCAAGGAAAGGTGTCAGGAGCAGCTTCACCTTAGCCGGAGCCTTGACCAGATCGAAACGGATCATCATCTGGTCGGAATCCGGTACAAGGAGAAGGCTCTTGGTAAACACGATCTCTCCGACCCTATAGGTGATTTTAGGCACAGGGTCGGCCTCGAAGTCAATGATGTACTTGTGACCGCGGGGCTCATAGACATTGCCGTAGCAATGGATGCCGAGGTTGAAGCGCTTCCCGTTCAGGATCAGACTCTCGTCCAGCGAGGACAGCAGCAGATGCGTCCTTCCCCCGAAAGCGTCGATCGGCACGGCCAGAAGACCGTGGTAGCGTCTCGTGTTGCAGGTCACAATGGAAGTGTTGCAGTACGCTCCGGTCTTGTTGGCGCAGAGGATCTCCCTCTTCAATGAATATGAGAGGTTGACCAACTCGGACTTGTTGAACTTCAAAAAAGCCATATTCGGTTAAAATTATTTTCTTTCGTTCCTTTCAATCAGTACAATGGCGCAACGGCTCGGAAGATAAAGCCTCAGACAACCTGACGCCGTCCGATGCTCACCGTCGTTCTCAAGCCTTGCGAATCCGTCAAATTCACGGGCATCCGAGTCGAGCGCCTTGACATAGTCTCCGGACGGAGCCGGGAAGGCATAGTCGGCGTACGACTCTATAGAATTGAAATTCAGTGCAAAGATAAGGTTTTTACGCTTGAATATCAAGATTTTCTTTTCTTCGTCCGCTCTCAGCAACTCAGGTCTTGCGGCAAGCGCGCCGTATCGTTTTACAAGATGAATCATCGCCTTGTCGAAATTCTGGAGGCAATGGTAGCGGAGCAGTTTGTTGTCCGCCAATGACCACAGGCGGCGGGCCTTGTCGTAGCTCCAGCCGTTCCCCTCGCGCGGGAAATCGATCCATTCCGGATGCCCGAACTCGTTGCCCATAAAATTAAGGTAGCCGTCACCGGCAGTCCCGAGCGTGGCGAGCCGGATGAGCTTGTGCAGGGCTACTCCCCTGTCAACGACCGCACTCTTCGAATCCATATTCATCGAGAAGTACATCTCCTTGTCAATCAGCCTGAAGATCAGGGTCTTGTCTCCCACCAGCGCCTGGTCGTGGCATTCGGCGTAGCTGATTGTCTTCTCGTCAGCCCTCTTGTTAGTCAGCTCGTACCAGATCTCGCCAGGACTCCATTCCTCGTCCCTCTTCTCCTTTATCCATTTGATCCAGTGGTCGGCGACACCCATCGCCATCCTGAAGCCGAACCCGACTCCGCCGGTCTCGAAAGGAGCGGCCAGGCCGGCCATTCCGCTGACATCCTCGGCGATCGTGACAGCCGAAGGCCTGATCTCCCTGATCAGCAGATTGGCGAGGCCGAGATAGGTCACGGCGTTCTCGTCAACCCCCGCGTCGAAATAAGGCCCGTAGCCGTTGAAATCCTTCTCCAGCCCGTGGTCCCAGTACATCATACTGGTGACTCCGTCGAAACGGAATCCGTCCAGATGGTACTCCTCAAGCCAGAACTTGCAGTTGCTCAGGAGGAAACGGACAACCTCGTCCTTTCCGTAGTCGAAGCAGCGGGAGCCCCAGGCAGGATGGTGTCCCTGAGGGCCTTTGTAGAAATAGAGATCCTCCCTTCCGTCGAACAGGCCGAGTCCCTCGTTCTCGTTGGCGCAACTGTGCGAGTGCACGATGTCCATCACGACCGCGATCCCCATCCCGTGCGCCTCGTCCACCAGTTCCTTGAACTCCTCGGGAGTGCCGAAACGGGAGCTGAGGGCGAAGAAATTGGAGACCTGGTAGCCGAACGAGCCGTAGTATGGATGCTCCTGAAGGGCCATAATCTGAATCGTGTCGTAGCCCAGACGCTTCACCCTCGGCAGAACATTGCAGCGGAACTCGCTGAACGAAGCCACCTTACGCTCCTCGGAACTCATTCCGATGTGGCACTCGTAGATCAGCGGCCGAGGCCTGCGCAGCACCTTGTCGTTTTTCCACGAATATGCCTGCGGCGGATCCCAGACCTGGGCGCAGAACACCTTCGTGTCCGGATCCTGGACCAACCTTGTGCAATAGGCCGGAATCCTCTCCCCGCCGCCTCCCGGCCACTCGATGAACAGCTTGTAGAGTTCGCCGTGGCTGAGGAACATCGAATCCAGCCGGAGTTCCCAGTTGCCGTTCCCGGCCGGGCTGAACTCGTAGGCCGAGGTGCGCTTCCAGTTGTTGAACTCCCCTATCAGATAGATCCGGCTCGCGTTCGGAGCCCACTCACGGATCACCCACGATCCGTCATCGCATTTGTGCAGACCGTAGTAAAGATGATTGTTGACAGCGTTGGCAAGTCCATCGACTCCGCCGCCCGTGATCCTCTCCACCGCATCCAGAATCCTTTTGTGGCGCGCCTCGATGGCCGCCTGAAACGGCTTAAGGTACGGGTCTGTGTCGTATATCCAGAGTTTATTCTTCATAAGCGTCCTCCTTTAAGCAAGGATGTTTTCAAACATTGGTCTAAAGATAGTCAAAATTAACATCATTTCAAACGTCACGAATCAAGTGACGTTTCTATGGCAATTCCACGTAAAGCGACCACACCGCATTATTGGACTGAACTCCGCACAAAGTAAGAGAAAGAATAAGAATATTATTGTAAATTTGTAGCTAAGACGAAGTCTTATAACTTTGTGCAACAAGACTAAACATAAAAGAAATGGATCTAAAGGAGAAACTTGCCGGACTGGTTGAACGGTTTGCCGAGGCAAAAGAGGAGGGAAAGCTGGACTATGCGTCCGAGGAGACGATCCGCACGTGGATTAATGAATTACTATCCTTATTTGGATGGGATGTGCAGAACACACATCAGGTTCTCCAAGAAAGGACTTTGGAAAAGGACAAACGCAAAAAACTTAAGGACATCGGCTCAACGAATGTCCGGCCAGACTACACCTTAGCAAACGGGTCAGTTCTGCTGTCCTTTATAGATGCAAAAAGCCTTGATGTAAACATAGCCGAATCCAAAGAGTCCTCTTTCCAGATACGCTCCTATGGGTGGTCAATTGGAGCGATGTTCTCAATAGTGACAAACTTCGAGCAATTCGCCGTATATGAATGCTCCACAATGCCACTCATCTCCGATGACCCATCCGTGTGCAGAGTGAAATTATACTCCTGTAAAGACTTCGTCGATAATTTGGATATGATGTCGTTTTTCCTCGATAGGGGCAAAGTGATTTCCAGACAGTTTGATTCAATCCCTCACACCGAGGAAAAACTTGACCAACGATTCTCGAAATTGTTAAGTGAAATACGCATCAATCTGGCAAAATCCATCTTAAGTGAAAATAACGGTATCGACGAGCGGCGGATAAATTCATACGTTCAAATTATTCTGAACCGGATTCTGTTCATAAGGGTGTGTGAAGCCAGAGGAATGGAGGAGGATGGGCTGCTGAACAAATTTGCGGAATCTGATTTCTGGAAGATCTTCAAGGAATCGTCCTACTTTAACTTCTATAATCGCTACGACGGGCCGATGTTCAGCAGAATCGCAGAGTTACAAGGCCTCAGCATCGACAATGAGGTCTTCAAGCAATTGCTCCGCCATTTGTATTACCCATCGCCGTACAAGTTTGATGTGATCCCGCTAAAAACATTAAGTGATATGTATGACACGTTTCTTGGTTACAAACTTGCGATCAAGAACGGAGTGATAGTAAATGAACTAAAGCCGGAATACAAAAAAAGCAATGGAGCCGTCACGACTCCGGAACACATTGTCAATAAAGTAATTGACAGTACAATGTCGAAGGATCTTCTCGAGAATATGAGCCTCGGTGACATTATGGGCCTTGACATTGTGGATCCCGCCTGTGGCAGCGGAGCTTTCCTTGTCGGAGCATACAATCAGATAAGTGACATTGTGCTGAAGAAGGTCGCCGAAGGAGAGAAAATCGACCGCAATCTGATTCTATTTGACAAGAACAACAATCCTATTCTAACTATAAAGGGAAAGAAGACACTCATCAACAATTGCATCTACGGAGTTGATATAAACCCGGAAGCTGTCGAAGTTGCCAGAATGTCACTATCTCTCAAAATATTAGACGGTTACACTCCTGAACAGTTCGAAACGGCTGGTTTTCTCGGTTCAAAAATATTAAACGGAGTTGGCGAAAACATCCGATGCGGAAACTCACTTGTATCATCTGACATTCTCGACACCATACCATCCATAGCGGACAAATTAGATGAATACGAAAGCACAAACGTCTTTTCCTGGAGTGATGCTTTCCCTAATGTCTTCAAGAAAGGCGGATTTGACTTCGTTGTCGGCAATCCTCCTTACATCGAAGTAAGGAACTATAATGCCGGGCTACCGTCAATGGCGAAATATCTAAAAAAGAAATACTACTCCTGCAAAAAAGACAAGGTTGACCTGGCGATTCCTTTCATTGAAAAGGGAATCTCGATTCTCAATGCCAAAGGCAGAATGGGCTACATAGTCCAGAAACGTTTCTTCAAGACAGACTATGGAGAGGCGCTACGGAAGGGAATATCGGAGAACAAGCTATTGCTGAGAATCCACGATTATGCAGAGAATGATTTGTTCAGCGGAGTCATAACGTACGTAGCAATCATAGTGTGTGGTCACAACAACACCGGATTTGTTGAGTTCAGTGATTCCACGGGGAAAAAGATTGATATTCCCCAAGAATGTATAAGTGGAAGTTCTTGGAATTTCGGGAATCCTGACCTTTTACAATTGACAGACAGACTTGCGAGAAGCCACGGCGTTCTCGGAAGCGCTTGTTCCGTGAATGTCGGCATTCAGGTTCTGTGGAGAGATGCTTACCAAGTCAAAGTATCATACATCAAAGACGGATTCATACACGGCGAGACAAAGTTGGACAATAATGTCATAATTGAAGAAGCAGCCTGCCGTCCTCTGCTCTGCAATGAAAGAATAGAGCCTTTCCTTCAACCGGAGTTAAAGACTTATGTCTTGTTCCCGTATGACATCACTGAGTCCAAGGCAATACGTATTCCATTCACTGAATATAAAAGATTATATCCTAAAGCCGGAGAATATCTTGCCAAACACAAGAACGCTATACTATCAAACGTCCAAACCCAACCGGAAAGAGTAAAGGGCCTTGACAGAAATGAATATTGGCATATCTATACTAGAGAAAGTCATCTTTGTGACGATGGCAGAAAAGTATGCGTTCCGATGACCTCAAAAGAACCGGTTGCGACCTACCTGAAAGATGGCAAGGTTTATTGCGACAACGCCAATATGTTTTACTTACGGTTCGACAATGAGACAACGGACAGGATGTATGCGGTTTCAGCGATAATAAACTCAACCCCATTCGCCACAATGGCAAGAATGTTCGCCAACCCGCAGCAGAACGGATATTTCAAATTCAGCAAACAGTTCCTTAGTCCCGTTCCATTTCCTTGCCAAGCATTCAAGGACAATTCTCCAGAGATAGCGGAACTTACAGGATTGGGCAAAAACATAAGTGACATAAAAGATCGGATTTCCGGCACAAATGCCGTATCCAAGGATCGTTTCATTTCATTGCTGCAACACAAGTACAACAGGATTGATGAAATCTGCTGTGACCTATATGGTGTGAAAGTCGATGATCGCAAACTACTGATGTCACATAAAAGAGAAGACAGAATATGACAGATAAAAAGAAACTGGACAACCTAATAAGTGAGTATATGGACAAAAGCGAGGACTTAAACAAAGTTCTCGTTACGGCGTTCATCAGAAACCGCGGATTCCAGGTAAAAGGAGGATTACTCTCGCGTATGGTTCTTGACGACAATACGGTCATAAATGAAAGAACTGTATGTCTTTCCGATATAGTCTCTTTGGAAGATGTCATTAACATCTTCGAGTTGGCAGTTCCCAAAGAAGAGCAGACTATAAACGGCGCCGTATATACTCCGAAATACATAAGAGACTACATTGTTGAATATTGCTTCCAAGAGACCGAACAAGTTTGTGATAAGTGCTTGTGCGCAGACATTTCCTGTGGATGCGGGGCATTTCTCTACACAATGGCTGAGTACATTCACAAAAAGACAGGACAGTCTTATTCTTCAATAACAGAACATCTATATGGCGTAGATATAAGTTCGGCCAGTATAGAACGAGCAAAAATATTACTCTCATTGGCAGCCCTTGAATATGGAGAGGAACTTGATAATTCCTCATTTAGGCTCTACGCAAACGACTCTCTCTCATTCGATTTCGGATCATTGCCGGAAATTGTGACTAATGGTGGGTTTGACATCCTCGTAGGGAATCCGCCCTATGTCCGCTCCAAGCACATCGACACAGCCTCAAAAGCAAGTCTGCCTCTTTGGGAAACAGCCTCAACCGGTAACCCTGACTTGTATATTCCTTTCTTCGAGCTTGGATATTCATTACTTAACGAGAGAGGCCATCTTGGATACATCACGGTCAATTCTTTCTTTAAAAGCGTAAATGCCAGAGCATTACGGCATTTCCTATCAGGGAATAACGTATCTATGTCCATCATCGATTTTGGGCAACAATTGATTTTCAAAAAGAAATTGGCTTACACCTGCCTTGCTTTCATCTCTAAAAATAAGGATGGTCGAATTGAATACACTAAAGGGACTATAAACGATGTTCAAGCGAAAAAAGGATTTTCATTCAACCGCATTGAATACTCGTACCTTAATGACCACAAGGGATGGAATCTCAACAAAACAGAGGTGCTTGACAACATACGCAAAATAGAGCAAGCGGGAGAAGCTCTCGGCGACAAATATGTAATCAAAAACGGGATAGCCACACTTGCCAACAACATCTATATATTCCGCCCGTCATTTTGCGACAATGAATATTTCTATCTGCAACGTGAAGGTATTATTTATAAAATAGAAAAGAACATCTGCAAAGACATCGTAAAACCAAATATTCTAAAAAACGAGGATGACCTAGCAGAGAAGGGAGAAAAGATTATATTTCCTTACAAGTCAGACTATAGCATTCTTCCCGAGGACGAGTTGAAAGAGCGGTTCCCACACACGTACAATTATCTTTTACGTGCAAAAGACATACTTGACGCCAGAGATAAGGGAGAGGGCGACTACACAGCCTGGTATGCTTACGGCAGAACTCAGGCACTGTCAGACAGTGGGAAAAAACTCCTGTTCCCATATATGAGTGACCGTCCTCATTTTATCTACGCACCTCAGAAGGATTTGATGATTTATTGCGGGTATGCTATCTATAGCGAATCTGACACAGAACTTCTTTTGTTAAAAAGATTACTGGAATCCAGCGTTTTCAGCTACTACATCAGCAATACCAGCAAGCCATACTCCACCGGATATTATTCTTTCGCCAAAAATTACGTCAAATCTTTTGGTGTGTACCCATTCAACGAAGAGGAAAAGACAGAACTTCTTTCTTTGAAAGACAAGAATGCCATCGACGAATTCATCGCAAGTCGATACCACGTGGTAATATAACATAGCTGCCATCAAAGTTCTCCTAAGCCACACGAATCCTGAGCCGTACAACCCCAAGAACCCCACGGCTCGGGATTTGTGCAAACGGCGAAAAAACAGTAACTTTGTCTGATTGTACCCTTAAGGGAATATGAACGTGAGACAGACTTTGAAAAGAATATGGTTTCCGGCGGTCGTGGTGTGCGTGATAGCGCTCCAGGCCATCGGTATGGGGAACAGAGCGACGGCCGGGGATCCGGGCTATGGATTCATCTCCGCGGAAAGGACGCTCCAGCCGGACACGATACACTACAGGAATCAGTTCATCGGCAACGTCACGGGAAAGGAGGACACATCGCTCTTCCTCAGCCCGATCGACACGATTCCGCACCTGACGGCGAGAGACACGATCTTCCCGCCGGACTCCCTTAGGGAGATCGACCCGTTCCGCTACAAGTACTACGTGGCGATTCTTGACTCGCTGACCCACAGGATTGTCGTTGACTCACTGAGAGCCGCCGGTGACTCGCTGGACTGGCCGAAGGTCGATTCGCTCTACCGCATCGACTCGGCGGCAAGGAAAAAGGCCGAGTTCGACGCCTGGTACGCGGGACTGTCAAAGACAGACAGGCGGAAGTACGATTTCGAGGTCAAGGAGAAACTCAAGAAGCACATCGCCGACAGTGTCCTCAACGTCAAGGACAGCCTGAAGGCGCGCAGGGACAGCATCAAGGAGGCCACGCCGAGAATCCTTGAGACATTCGCGGTGCCAGACTCATTGCAGTACAAGAGGATCATCCAATGGACACACGAGCGAGAGTTCCACAAGATGGACATCAGCGAGCCGGACACGAGCTACAATCACTGGCTGCACGACTACCCGTTCTACCGCAAGGATGTGAACGCCACCTGGCTTGGAGTCTCAGGATCGGCGTTGCAGTACTACAACTGGTTCAACCGGTCAAGCGAGAACG
The DNA here is from genome assembly GCA_964479325.1 of uncultured Muribaculaceae bacterium. Taxonomy (GTDB): domain Bacteria; phylum Bacteroidota; class Bacteroidia; order Bacteroidales; family UBA932; genus Cryptobacteroides. Next base: position 52,253 of record CAYZKZ010000004.1, on the reverse strand, counting down.
GAGTGTCGTTCTACAACCCGTACGAATCGTGGACCTACTCGGCCAAGACGTTGCCGATGTACAACACAAAGACCCCTTACACGGAACTGGCCTACTTCGGAACGCTCTTCGCCGACTCGCAGAAAGAGTCGGACAACCTGCACATCCTGACGACTCAGAACATATTCCCTGAATTCAACTTCACTCTTGAATATGACCGCTTCGGCGGAAACGGCATTATGCAGGGCGAGAAGACGACCAACAAGACCTTCGTCACATCGGTCAACTATCTGGGCAAGCGCTATATGATGCACGCCGGCTACATCCACAACAAGGTGGTCCGTCAGGAGAACGGAGGAACGAGCGACAACACGATGGTCAGGGACACGACCCTCGACGCGAGAGAGTACCCGGTGAACCTCAACAACGCGTCCACGTCCATCATCAGAAACACCTACTTCCTCGACCAGCAGTACAGAATCCCTTTCACATTCATCAAGGATCTCAAGGATAAGAAGATTGACAAGGCGTTCAGGGATAGCCTGTTAGCATCGGGCGACACGGTAATGATCGACTCGCTGGACGTACTCCTCTCAAGGAGAAGGGCGGACAGGGAGGCGGCCGACACTCTTGGAGACCGCGACATCACCACGGCCTTCATCGGACACAGCAGCGAGTACTCAGTGTTCCGCAAAAGCTATGAGGACCAGATCTCCGACGACGCCGGGCGGAATTTCTACAACAACATATTCAATTACAGTCCGACGAACTCGTTTGACTCGGTCAGGGTGATGAAGCTTGAGAACAGGGTGTTCCTCAGGTTGCAGCCGTGGTCAGACAACGCCATCGTCTCCAAACTGAACGGCGGAATCGGCAACAGAATCCTGAGTTTCAGCACATTCGACCCGACCTTCCTGAGGGGGACTTCGAACACGATCTGGAACTCGGCGTTCGTCTATGCCGGAGTGGAGGGCCAGCTCAAAGACTTCATCCATTGGGATGCGAACGGGGATTATGTCTTCCTCGGAGACCAGATGAACGACCTGTCGGTCAAGGCGAACGCCAGACTCGACCTGTACCCTTTCAGAAGGGCGAGAAAGAGTCCGGTCTCTCTCAACCTTCATTTCGAGACCAACCTGGAGGAGCCGGAGTACTACTACCAGCACTACTACTCCAACCACTACAAATGGGACAACGACTTCGGCAAGATCTCCACGACCAAGATTCAGGGAAGCCTGAGCGTGCCGAGATGGAAAATAGGAGCCAGCGCCGGCTATGCGCTGCTTTCCGGCAACGTTTACTATGACTCTACCGGTGTGGTCCGGCAGAACAACACCCCGATGAGCGTCCTCAGCGTCGCTCTGGACAAGAATTTCGCGCTCGGTCCGGCACATCTTGACAACAGAATCCTGTTCCAGGTCTCCTCAAACGAGGATGTGCTGCCTCTCCCGACATTGGCGTTCAACTCAAGGCTCTACCTTCAACTGAACGTAAAGCGGAACATAATGCAGATGCAGATCGGCGCCGAGGGGTGGTACAACACGAAGTTCTACTCCCCTGGCTGGAATCCGGTAGTGGGGGCGTTCTACAACCAGAAGGAGGAGAAGTACAACAACGGACCTGTCATCGACGCGTTCATCAACATCCAATGGAAGAGAGCCTGCATATTCGTCAAACTCGAGAACATCGGCAACGGCTGGCCGATGGACAGGGCTGACTATTTCAGCGCCCATCACTACATCCGAACCCAGAACGCCATTAAATTAGGAATATATTGGCCGTTCTACCTCCAGCCTGGATCCAACAAGGCCGTGAAAGCCGGATCGGGACTATCAGGAGGAAGCGGAAGGTCAGGCGGATCAAGCGGTGGATTCGGCGGGTTCGGCGGCGGAAGCGGCGGATTCAGCCAAAGCAGTAACTCCTTCTGATTATGGGACTGAAAAGGGTGACGAAAAAATTCCTCAAGTATCTGGTGCCGACGCTGTTGGTACTGCTCATCATCCCTTTCAGCGACTCAAACAAACGCTCCGGCAAATCGGGAGATGTCTTCGACGGCGGCGCGATACGGTGCGCCATAAGTCTGGATGACAAACTGTCCGAAGGCTACCTCACAGGCTACAGCTACGAGATGCTGGAAAGGCTCGCCGCACACCTGAAAGACTCCACGGAGATATTCCTGGCCGCAGAAGGCGGGAACTACCTTGACTCCCTGAGGCTGGACAGCCTCGACATTCTGGTCGTCCGCCAGACGGAAGTCCCGGAGTCAGACGAATTTATGTCCTTCCCGTTGGGTGAGCCGCCGGTCAGTCTGGTCCTGAAATCCGACAAAAGACGGCAGAAAGAGATCATCAGATGGATGAGCAGTCTCAAGGGTTCAAATGAATATGCCTCCGTCGTCGAAAGGTTTTTCAACGGCTACAACCCCTACCGCAAGGGTGTCAAGAAGAATCCGCACATCATAAGTCCTTACGACGAGATGATCAAGGAGGGGGCGAAAAGGATAGGATGGGACTGGAAGATGTTCGCGGCATTGATCTGGAGCGAGTCCAGGTTCAGGATTCAGGCCAGTTCTCCGAGAGGGGCGCTCGGACTTATGCAGATGATGCCGCGGACGGCGGACCGCTACGAAATCGAGAACCTTCTCGACCCTGAGGAGAACATCGCCGCGGGAGCCGCCTACATCGACAGACTGCAAAGCAAATTCAGGGACACGGCCGCGGACAAGGACGAACTCATCAAATTCACCCTCGCCGCCTACAACGCCGGAGAGGGACGGATCTATGACTGCATAAAACTCGCCCGCTCGCAAGGGATCGACACCGGCTCGTGGGAAAGCGTCTGCGCCGTCCTGCCACAGATGAGTCAGGACTCAATCCTGTTCGTGGAGGATGTGCGACACGGAAAATTCAAAGGAAAGGAGACAGTGGCCTACGTCAAGGCCGCACTCAACCAGTACGACATATTCAATGGCAGACCGCCGAGGTTCAAGGTTCAGCCGGCTGACACAGCACTGGCTCTGATCGAGGAGACCGAGGATGTGGAGCAGATTCTACTGAGCCCTGACAGTCTTGGCAGGATCGACCTTGGAGATGAAAAGACAAGGGAGCAGGAGAAGGAGCATAATGACCAGCCAACTGAGAGCGTCGGCGGCAATCACGGCAGGTAGATTAAGGCTCACAGGGACAAAAGGCACGAAATAGTTCTCCGGGTTGAGTTTCAGGACGTGAGTCCAGCTTTGGATTCCGCAGAGAAGAAGGGCGACGCCGTTGCCCAGCAACATTCCCTTGAAGACAATCACGGAAGCGACCCTGAGGAAAACCTTCGCTATCGCCTTGTCCGTCATTCCGAGAGACTTGAGTGTCCCGATGGTGGAGATGTTGCGGAACAGCATAATCAGCAGCCCTGAGATCATATTGAATCCTGCCACTATCGTCATCAGGACAAGGATGAACAGCACATTGAAGTCAATGAGGTTGAGCCAGTCAAAGATCTGTGGATAGCGGCTTATGACCGATGTGGCGATCAGGGAAGGATCGTCCTCCCCCGCCTTCTCCATAGCGATATGCCCGACCTCGTCAGTGACAGAGCGCATCCCCGCGTCTGTCCTCGCGGCGGGAGTCAAAGCGATCTCCAGCACGGAGGCCTCGTCCGAAGTCCATCCGTCAAGTCTTTGAAGGTCAGCAATGTCAGCAAAGACAATGATGTTGTCCGTTCCGTCCATAACACCTTCGTAAAGACTTGTGATGTTGAAATTACGGACCTTTACCTTCTCCCCGACAAAATAAGTCAGAAGCTTGTCCCCCACATCGAGGCCAAGCATCTCGGACAGCCTGACCGGGATGGACACGCCTAATTTGACCGTGTTAGTGGCCGATTCCGGACGCGGAGTCCCTTTGAAGAGAACCCCGTGGATGCTCTCCCCTTTCTTGACGATTCCCGCTCTATAGACCGCCGGAGTCACTTTTTTGACCTCCGGAATCCCCTCGATGTCAGGCAGGAAGCCTGGATTGGAAGGGATCGGTGACGACTCGCTGACATAGTTAAGATCGACAGGCATCAACTGGATGTCGCCGGTCAGGTCAGAGATTCCGTCGCGGATCTCGTTCCGGAATCCGGAGGAGACCGAGACAGCGATGATCATAACGAGGAAAGAGACAGCGATGGAGACCATCGCTATCTTTCCCCCGAAACGGAGGCGTCCGGCTATGAACCTTGACGCGTCCAAAAAAATTATCCTTATATGAAGTATGTTCTACCAGATGTGATCCCTCTCGCTCTCCGGACGCCACATCGGATCGCCCTCCTTGATTCCGAAAGCGTCGAAGAAAGTCTGGAAGTTCCTGAGCGAGACATTCACGCGGTTGACGGCAAGAGAGTGCACGTCGAGTTTGGTCAGACGAACCTTCTCCTCGTCCGTGACATTCTGCGCCCAGATGGCTCCGTAGGAGAGATAAAACCTCTGCTCAGGAGTAAATCCATCGATCAGGCCGACATTCTTTCCGGCATTGGCGTTCTCCATCGCGGTGTAGGCGATGCTGAGTCCGCCGTGGTCGCCAATGTTCTCTCCAAGAGAGAGCTGGCCGTTGGCGTGAACGCCAGGGACAACCTCGACCTCGTCGAACTGAGCCACAAGCACCTTGGCCTTGGCGTTGAACTTCTCGGAATCCTCGGCGGTCCACCAGTCGGACATATTCCCGTCCTTGTCGAACAGTCTGCCCTGATCGTCGAATCCGTGGGACATCTCGTGGCCTATCACAACACCGATTCCGCCGTAGTTGACAGCGTCGTCAGCGTCGGCGTTGAAGAACGGAGGCTGAAGGATGGCGGCAGGGAAGCAGATCTCGTTGGTCGTCGGGTTGTAGTAGGCGTTGACAGTCTGAGGAGACATTCCCCACTCCGTCCTGTCGGTCGGCTTGCCGAGTTTCGAGATGTTGTCGGCCACGTACCACGCCCCGGCGGCGCGGAGATTCTCGTAGTAGCTCTTCTCAGGATCGATGTCCAGGGTAGAGTAATCCTTCCACTTGTCAGGATAGCCGACCTTCACGGTGAAGTTGTCCAGTTTCTCGTGGGCCTTGGCCTTTGTGGAGTCGCCCATCCAGTCAAGTTCGTCGATGTGCTGGCTGAAAGCCTTCTTGAGGTTCTCGACAAGAGTGATCATCTTGGTCTTTGATGACTCCGGAAAGTACTTGGCCACATACATCTTTCCTACAGCCTCGCCGAGGATGCTGTTCGGAACCTGCATAGCCCTCTTCCAACGAGGCTTCTGCTCCTTGATTCCGGACATCTGGGTGCTGAAGAAGTCGAATGACGCGGTGTAGAAGTCATCGCTGAGGGAACCGGTCGCACCCTGGATGAGCTGCCCGGCCACATAGTCCTTCAGGACGGCGAGGTCGGCTGAGGCGAAATATTCAGTAAACGCCTTGAAGAACGAAGGCTCGCTGACAATCAGTTTGGACTGGTCGGCGATTCCGCGGGTCTCGAAGTAGAGTTTCCAGTCGAAGCCCGGATAGTTCTTGGCGAGTTCCTCGGTGGAGCAAGGATTGTACTGGGCCTGGATATTCCTTTCCTGAACGCTTGTCCAGGAGTTTTCGGCAAGCACATCCTCGACCGCAAGGGCGTTGCCGGCGGCTTTCTCAGGCTCAGCGACTCCGGTCAGGGCGAAGACCTTGGCAAGGAAATTCCGGTAGCCTTCCTTGATTGCGGCGTTCTCAGCCTCAACGTAATAGTCCCTGTCTCCGATTCCGAGACCTCCCTGCCCGAGGTAGAGGATCTGGTTGTCGCTGTCAGCGAGGTCGGACATCACGTAGGCTCCGAAGAACGAGCTTTCGGAGACGTTGTGCAGCCCCGCGATGATCTTAACCAAAGCCTCTTTGTCGGCCGCGGCGTAGATCTCATCGACATATTTCTTAAGAGGAGCCGCGCCTTCGGCGTTGAGCCTTGTGGAGTCGAGTCCCTGCTTGTAGAGGTCGGAGATCTTCTGCTCGACCGATCCTTTCTCGGCCTTCAGAGTACCCATCTCGGCAAACAAGTCATTGAGTCTCTTGACGTTGTTCTCCCTAAGCTGGTCAAACGAACCGAAACGGGCATATTCAGGTTTCAGAGGATTGTTCTTCTGCCATCCGCCCGTGGAGTACTGGTAGAAATCAGCCGCCGGAGAAACCGTCGTGTCCAGATTGGCGAGATCGATCGCCGGAACCTTCTCCGCCTGCTGTTTAGGGCCGCAGGCCGCCATAGCAAGCGCCGAGGCCATCATAATCACAAAACTTTTTTTCATATCATCTATGAATATTTTCGTTGCTTTCCTGTTGTTTTACAACCTGCAAAGGTAGTGAATTTCTTTTCTCTTTCACCCGGAGCGCGCCAGATATTCACTTTCAACGCCTCCGTCATAGCTTTTTGATCCACTCCGTCATCTCAACCAGGACTTCCGGAGAGAACGTCTCCTCTATCTCTTTGTACTCCGCGGCCTCCCCGGTGGAGCAATGCTGGAAAAGATGGTTCAGACCTTCCTCGGCCTTGACAACGTTCCTGCCACCGGAAGGAAGCCCGGCCTTCAAGGCCGCAATGTTCCTATCACACTGGACCTGAGTGTCTTTCGTTCCGTTCAGGGCCATGACCGGACAGGAGATTCCACCGAGTTTCCCTGACAGGTCGAGACCAAGGAAATATTCCATGTAAGGTGTACGCAGCTGGCCCAGTGATGCCTGATAGTTCTGCCTCAGAGCGTCCGGGACATCATAATCACTGACAGAAGGCAGCGGAGACTTCGACCTGATGGCGTCGAAGGTGTCCGAAAGGAGTCTGAGATAAGCCTCCAATCCGGAAGACGGCAAACCTGAGGTCTCCAAGGCGTGACGGTTCTGCGCGAGCAACGTCTCAGAGCCTGAGACGATCATCCCCGCGAGACTGACAGCGAAATCCACCTTCCCTTCAGCGGCAAGCATCAAGGCGATGCTCCCGCCCTCGCTGTGGCCAAGGCACCCGACCTTTTCAAACCTGTCCCTCAACAAGTTGACTCCAGCCAAAGCGTCATTCTTCAGATCCTCTGTGGTGCAGTACACGAGATCACCCGTTGATTCGCCGAATCCACGGTCATCGTACCTGAGCGTGGCTATCCCGGCTCTGGCGAACGCGTCGGCTATGACGGCGAACGGCTTGTGGCCGAAAATCGCCTCGTCCCTGTTCTGAAGACCGCTGCCGGTGACCAAGACGAGAACCGGAGTCTTTCTGTCACAGTTCTCCGGAAGTGTCAGCGTGCCTTTCAGCACGGCGTCTCCATTGGTGAACGACACCTCTTCTGTTTTGTAAGGGTACGGAGGGACCGGTGTCTGAGGCCGCCTCAGAACCGGAGCGCCCGGGACAAGCGTCAACGGGAAAGACATCCCGTTCTGCGTGAACGTCCCGGCCACGGTCTTCCCGGCCCAAACTCCTTTGAACGAGGCCCCGATCGCCGGAATCCAGATGTCAATGCCGCCCAAAGTGTTTTTGGACACCGAGACCGGAATATCCTTCGCCCCCTGGTCAGGCACATCCAGCGTCCCCGCGTCCTCACCGATGTTAAAGACCAACGTAAGTTCCATTCCCGACACCTTGATCTTGCCTGACCAGATACCGCTCTGTGCGTTGACGGTGACCGAAAACGCCAACACGGCAACAATGGCAACAAAAAATTTTCTCTTCATAAAACGGGAAAAAGTGACTGTTATAAATTACGAATATAATCATATTTCACGAATTTAGTCGCTATCTTTGCCGTCCTATACATTGACTTATGGCGAGAATAGTTAAATTCATCAAGGACTGGATGCTGCCGCTGGCGATCATCATAGGAATCGTCTCCTATCTGACTCTGTGCTTTGTCAAGCCGTTGGCTGAGAGCGTCGAGCCGGGCTTTTCCAGATTCGCCAAGGACATTCAGCCGGTGCTTGTCGCCACGATGCTGTTTCTCCAGTTCAACACCATCTCCCCGCGCGACCTTCGTTTCAGGAAATGGCATTTCATCGCATTGGCCTTCCAGATAGTGATGTTCGTCATCCTGACGTGGACAGCGACGGCGCTCCCTGAAGGGAACGTCCGGATTCTTGTCGAATGCGCGATGCTCTGCTTCATCTGCCCGACAGCGGCCGCCGCCGGTGTCATCACAAGCAAACTCGGCGGAAGCCTTTCCGACACAGTCTCTTACGTGGTGTTGATCAACATCGCGGCGGCGGTTGTGATACCGATTGTCATCCCGATCGTGAATCCGGTCGGAGGGACAACCTTCATTGAAGGATTCATAGCCATCTGCCTGAGGGTGTTCCCGCTTCTCGTCCTTCCGCTTCTCCTCGCCTGGGCCATCCGCTACACTCTCAGAAGGCTTCAGCGCTGGCTTATGCGCTTCACCGACTGGGCGTTCTATTTTTGGGGAATGTCTTTAGCGTTCTCGATTTACCTCGCCACCAGAGCGCTGATGCTCAGCGGAATCTCCGCCTGGACAGCCGTGATGATAGGTGTCCTGTCCCTTGTCTGCACGATCATCCAGTTCGCCGTCGGAAGGTTAGCCGGAAGGGTGTCAGATCCGGTCAAGGATCATTCCGTCACGACCGGCGACGAGATCACGGCCGGTCAGGCCCTCGGACAGAAGAACTCAGGATTCCTGATCTGGGTAGGTTACACTTACCTGACCCCTGTCACCTCCGTGGCAGGCGGTCTCTACAGCATCTGGCAGAATGTCATCAATTCGCTTGAGCTTTACGAAAAGGAACACCGGGCAAAAAAGGCTTAGGGAAAGAGTTGAAAGCCTATTTCAACGCGTCCAGACGAGCCTGCGCGGCAGCCCTCTCGGCCTCATCCGTGGTGACGCGGACAAGCATCGGAAGGTACTTCTTCTCTAATTTGAGGTTCTTGTCGCTTCGGGCCAGAAGGACGCAGTTCTTGATGGCCGTGTAGTCGTCCGGCTTCTTCTTCAGAACCTTGTTGTACATCTTGAGGGCGGACTTGCTGTCGTGCTTATAAACCAGATAGTACGACCCTATGTTGGTCATATAGACCGTGTTCCCCGGATAATAGGCCAGCATTTTCTCCGATAGTTCCTTGAAAGCCTCGAAACAGTGCGGAGTGCCGATCCTGAAGAAAGCGTAGCAATATTCCTGCATCACGGAAGGGAAAAGGTCGTCGGTCTTCTCCACCTCAGGGTACTCCCACTCAGGCTTGCTGTGGCCGTTGTAGTCGATCAGAGCCTTAAGACCGGCGAGAGCCATATCCGGGCTGTCCTTCTCGTAGCCGATCAGGGCGGAAATCTTGAACAGCCTCAGATCCAGACGGTTGGGGTTCAACTCAATAGCCTTCTCGATGGCCTGCGTGGCCTTTCCGAAAAGCTCGTCGTCGTAAGAGATGACCTGAAAATAGTTCACATCCCTGCCGAGGGTGTCCTTTAAGGTCAGTGTCGGGGCGTTGCCAAGGTACTTAGGCGCGTCAATCTTCTCGATCGACGAACTCTGGCTCTTGGTCAGATAGTACGAGAACTTGCCGAGAAGCATATCCGTGTCCTCTGGGTAGTCATTGCCCCAGCGCTGGAGAAGGGTCTCCACACCGACACCGGCGACTCCGAGCTTGGAGACCAAAAGCTGGTAGCGGTCAAGATAGTCCTTCTGCGGCGTTTTCGTCTGCGCGGAAAGCGGCATAAGCGCCACCGTCATCATAATCAAACTCAAGAGTATTTTCTTCATATTCACCATTTTACACATCCATTTTTATTTTACGGTTCTGCGGATGCAGATTGTTGCAGCGGATGCCGAGATTCTTCACAAATCCGAGAGGATGCCCCTCGAAACGCACCAGCACAAACCCTTTCGGAGCGTTTTCAAGGAATATGCTGTCGCGGTGCAGGAATCTCAGCGCCGTTCCAAGATCCAGGTCGGCGGACGGATAGCTGCCATCCGGGAACGCCAGACTCAGCGCCCAATCGGCGGAAGGCACGAGATCCCTCCCCTTCAACTCGCCCTTGGCGACACCTGTCTGAATTGGACGCAACGCCTCCAAAGCCGCCACCTCGCGGACGATCGGCTCAGGAATATGTATGAGCAGATTCCCCTTACGCTTTTCCGCCGCTGCCGCGGCTGGTTTCCCCGGAAGCCGGAATCCGTCAACGCCAGAGTTCTTCACCAAAGCGGAGACGAACTGTCCTTCCCCCTCGACAAATCCCGGGACAAGAAGCCCGCCCGTCCGTGTCGTAATCACACCAGGAAGGGACGAGTAGTCATATTCACAGAACTCGCCGCCGAGAGTTCCGGCCGTCCATTCCATCATCGCATCGTTCTCGGCCTCCTCGAAGGTGCAGGTGGAATAGACGAGCGTCCCACCGCGCCTCAACGACGGCCAGACATCGGCTATGATTCTTTTCTGCCTCGCCGAGCAAAGGCTGACCACACTTTCCGACCAGTCCTCCACAGCCTTGGCATCCTTCCTGAACATTCCCTCTCCGGAGCAGGGCACATCGGCAAGGATGATGTCGAAAAAGCCCTCCAAAGCCGCGAAGGCCTTAGGATCAGCGCTTGTCACGACAACGTTAGGCTCACCCCACAGGGCGATGTTGTCGGCAAGCACAGAGGCCCTTGAGCGCATCACCTCATTGGAGACAAGGATGAAGTCATCCCCGAACGCCTCCCGGAGCGATGCCGCCAGATCAGTGCTCTTGCCACCGGGAGCGGCGCACAGATCCAGCACCCTGACGGGTCTGCCGCAACCGGTGAAACGCCGAAGGCAGTCTCTGAATATGCTCCCGACGGCCATCGCCGAAGAGTCCTGGACATAGTAGCACCCGCAATGGAACAGCGGATCCAGAGTGAATCCGGGTCTTTCCCCGAGCATAAACCCGTACGGACTCCAAGGCACTCTCCGTACATCATCGCCGAAATGCTCCTTGGCGAACTCCTCCGCACCGGAAACCTTGAAAGGATTGATTCTGACCGACACCGAAGCGGGACGGAGGAATGCCTCCGCCGCGGTCAAGGCTCTTTCGCGCCCGATCGCCCGGGTCAGAATGTCCGGCAGCCGGATGTCGTCCAATCCCCGCATCTATTGGTTTCCGCCGAATTTCTCTTTCATCTTGCGGATGGTCTCCTCATCGATTCCGTCAGGCAGCCTGCCCTCGGACATCGCCACCAGACCGTCAACCATCTTGTCCATAGCCTCGCGGATCTTTCCGCCAAGCATCATCTTCATCATCAGGTTCAGCTCAGCGTGGAACTCGATGTAAAAGTCTGTCTTGGACGGGTCGGACGGCACAGCGTCAAAGTGAAGCGTGCCTCCGAACTGGAACGGAGCGCCGTTGTCAATGAACTCGATACTGGAGTACGGAGTACGGTTCTTGACCATCACACCGATCTTGAACCCCTGCACCGTAGCGGTGATCGTGTCGTAGTCCGCCTCTACGTCAGCCTTCCTTTCCTCAGGAAGGAACTGAAGGAAGTTACGCATATCCACGAAGGCCATATACAGCTCAAAAGGCTGCTTCGAGACCATTCCGTGCTTGCTTTTTATTTCTGTTGCCATATATTCATTGATTTACTTGTTCCACCCGGAAGGGTTCCTCCTCCACTGACGAAGAACCTCGACATCCGATTCCTTGACGTAGCCTGTCACCATCGCCTCCTCAATCAAAGCGTCGTAGCAGGAAAGCGTCCTCAGCTTCACCCCGTCCTCCTCAAAGCGGCTCGCCGCAAGGTCGAATCCGTAAGTGAAGATCGCCACCATTCCAAGCACCTCGGCCCCGGCGTCACGCAACGCCTTCACCGCGGCCAGACTGCTCATACCGGTCGAGATAAGATCCTCGACCACCACAACTTTCGCCCCCTTTGGAAGAACGCCCTCAATCTGAGAGCCTGTCCCGTGATCCTTCGGTTTAGGGCGCACATAGACAAACGGTTTCTCCATCCGGTCGGCCGCTAAAACCCCGTGGGCGATGGCCCCTGTCGCCACACCGGCGACAATCTCCGCCTCAGGACACTCCGCAGCGGCGGCCTCGGCAAGCCATCCCGCCACCTTTGAACGCAGGGCGGGATCGGAAAGAATCCGCCGGTTGTCGCAGTAAATCGGTGAATGCCAGCCTGAAGCCCAGGTAAAAGGCTCGTCCGGCCTGAGCAGGACAGCTTTTATGCGCAGAAGTTCGGAGGCAAGTTTTCTATCGATGTTTTCCATATTCATTGAAAATGATTGTTAACTTTGCACCAAGTTTACAAATATAATAGTTTTACGCCAATATCTTACTCACGGGATGCACAAGATTTACCTTGAAAACAGATGCATCGTCATCTGCTCCCATCAGGAACAGGCTTTGTCCGACCCGAACGCCATAGAGCTGCACCTTGGGGACGCTCCCGAGGACATCACCGCCCTTGTGACGATGTTCGAGACATCGGACACTCTGGCGAGAATCTACATCCCGACGGAAGACATCGAGGCCACCTACAACGAGTTCCGCTCAAGGTTCAAGGAGGTCAACGCCGCCGGAGGACTTGTGTCCAACCGCAGAGGGGATGTCCTGCTCATCAGCAGGAACGGACTCTGGGACCTGCCAAAAGGGCATCAGGAAGCCGGTGAGGACATCAAGGTGACCGCACTCAGGGAAGTTCAGGAGGAAACGGGGGTGGGAGACCTTGAGACGGGGGAACTGATCTGCGTCACCGACCACTGCTACCTGCGCGACGGAATATGGCATCTCAAGCACACTTGGTGGTTCGAAATGCTCTACACCGACCCGGTGAACCTTACTCCGCAGCGGGAAGAGGACATCACAAAGGCGGTCTGGGTGCCAAGATCGAGCCTTTCCCCCTACCTGAAAAACACCTACCCGTCCATAGTGGAGGTGTTCCGGGAGGCAAAAATTTAGGAATATATCAACGCCTGTCATTCCGGAATATCCCGCCCCCGACCACGTGAGAAGCCGTGATTCTGAAACTATAAAAACGCAAAATAATTTTGGCAATTCATAAATAATATTTATCTTTGTAAAGCGTCTAGGAGGAGTCGCCAAGCGTCTCAATCATAGGCTAAGGCCTTGATACTAGTCGCTTTTTTTATGTACTGACGTCGGTAATTATATGGTCTACTTCTGTTATGTTGACGAGTCCGGCACGCCACAAATACCTGGTAACACGTCTCATTACGTTCTCTGTGGCATCTCTATTCTTGTGAACAACTGGAAAAAGTGTGACATAGCGATCAATAAAATCAAAGAAAAATACGGACTCGCCGACACTGAGATTCATACTGGATGGATAATGCGTTCATATCTGGAGCAAACACGTATTCCTGATTTTGAAAAAAAGAGTTATGATGACAGGCGAAGAGAAGTCATCAAGCAACGGAAGGCGGAAATTTTCAGGGTTAAGAAATTGAATACCCCAAAATCTCTTAAGCAGCTAAAGAAAAACTACAAACAGACAGAGGCATACATCCATTTAACTTATGACGAAAGGATGTCTTTTATCAGGGAGATAGCAGATAAAATTGGAAGTTGGAAGCATGCGAGAATTTTTGCCGAATGTATAGATAAGGTATTCTTTGATCCAACCAAAGCAAAACTCTCAACAGACGAGCAGGCTTTCGAACAGGTTGTCTCACGATTTGAACATTACCTGGCCAATGTATCCCATTCAAAGCAAGGAGAAGAGACTTATGGCCTACTCATTCACGACAACAACAATACAGTTTCGAAGAAGCACACGGAAATGATGAAGCGTTTCCACAAGAAAGGAACACTTTGGACTTCCATCAAGCATATCATTGAAACGCCACTCTATGTCAATTCACAGTTGACAGGAATGGTTCAGATAGCCGATTTATGCAGTGTTGCGCTTAGGAGATTCTTCGAAAATGGAGAAACAGATCTATTCGATAGAATTAAATCAAGATTCGATTCCCATAGAGGCGCAACTGTAGGCGTACGCCATTTCTCTGAGCCAACGTGTCTGTGCACAATATGCGTTGGTCACACTAAACTATAATGTTCCCACACTGCTGTCCGGAGAAATTTAGCCATAACGTAAAACGTAAGTTGCTTGACAGCCCCGTCTCCGGAATACTAAAGGCTCTATCAGCAGATTATAAAGTTAACGGATATCCGCACTATGGATGTGTAATATTTAAATCAAAACCTTATTGGAGATTTTTCTCCTGATACCAGTGATATGGGAAGAGAAAATAACGTACATTCTACCGTTGCGGACATCAACTACAACAATTCCCCACGTCCACAAAAATCTTCTAAAACTTGAAAAAAACTGGCTCAATTACGAAATCAAATAAATTTATGCCAAAGGACAAAGTCATCATAACTCGTGAGAGCGGCGAGCAAGTTGAGGCACAGGCACCAATTATTGTGTCTGCGAGCCGAAGCACAGATATACCTGCATTCTACAGCGATTGGTTCCTTCATCGCCTGAAAGCAGGTTATTCCGCCTGGACGAATCCGTTCAACGGAGTTAGAAGTTATATTTCGTATCAAAATACGAGATTGATAGTATTCTGGTCAAAGAACCCGAAACATCTTCTCGACAAGGATGGGCTTCTGGACTATCTCGGCAAACAAGGCATCAATTGTTATGTGCAGTTTACGCTAAACGATTATGTCGCAGAGAAACTCGAATCTGGTGTTCCTTGTGTCGAAGAACGAATCAAAACATTCAAAGCTTTAGTTGGCAAACTGGGTACAGGGAAGGTAATCTGGCGATTTGACCCGCTAATTCTGACTGACCAGATAAGCGTTGATGATTTATTGCACAAAGTTAAGGACATCGGTGACCAACTTAAGGGATATACCGAAAAACTGGTTTTCAGTTATGCTGACATAGCAACATACAAAAAGGTGAAGGCCAATCTGGAACATAACCACATCAATTATCGAGAGTTTCAGGAGGGCGATATGATCAAATTCGCATCTGGGATCCAAGAACTAAACCGCAAGTGGGGCTTCACCCTAGCCACCTGTGGGGAAAAGATAGACATTGAGAAATATGGTATCATTCACAACAAGTGCGTTGATGATGACCTTATGATTAAACACTTCTCAAATGACGCTAAACTAATGGAACACCTCGGCATTGAGATTGAGGAAGCTGACCTATTCAGCGGGACGCAGAAGATTATAAAGAAAAAGAACAATAAGGACAAGGGGCAGAGACAATTCTGCGGATGTATAGCAAGCAAGGACATAGGAGAATATAACACTTGCGCTCATTTTTGCGAGTACTGCTATGCAAACAATTCAAAAGTGGCCGCATTTCATAACCTTATGACCCATCGTACCAATCCACTTGCAGAGACCATCACAGGAAAGTAAAATGGCATATATTAATGAAATAGCCGCTCTTCCAGAAGTTTCATTTGACAACTTAAGACGTATTGCCTACAACGACATCATAAAGTTGTCGGATAAGGAAAGGACAGTGATTTACGACTCTCTGAATCACGGAGTGAACCTGCTGAATACAGACATTCAGATGAAATGCTACCTATATTCTTTCGGCAGGATGCATCAGGCGAAAATATACAAAGCACTCTCGTGTATAAAGTCATCTGTCTTTGCCTCTGACGATTTCGACATCGTGGACTGGGGCTGCGGACAAGGTCTCGCAACGGTCTGCTTCTTTGACTTCCTTAAGAAGCAGCACCTTCGGAACAGAGTTCGGAAAGTCACCCTTATCGAGCCGTCAGATGCGGCACGAGAGAGAGCCGAAGTCCATATCGGAGCATATTTGAAGGACACGGGGAAAGTCGTTGCTATCGGCAAGTTCCTTGACGATGTAACAGAAGCCGATATCAAGGGCGACAGCGCTGTGACTTACCACTTCTTCTCGAATATTCTCGATATCAGATCCATTGATCTGAAGGAACTGGCCGAGAAGGTTGGCAAGAACGTCCAGGGACAACACTATTTTTTCTGCATCAGCCCGATGAACAACGGCAACAGAAGGATAGACCGTTTCTATGAGTATTTCAATGCTCCGGAAACTTTCATAAACGAAAGTCAGCCGGAGTATCGCTATTCTAATAACGCCAGTCCTTGTTCTTACAACATAAAGGTATTCAAACTTGAGAACAATCAGGTCAACCTTGTCGCCGTCGATTATTATCCGGACACTCAATTCTTTGCAGCCTATCAGTTGGATGCCGTCCGCAATATTCTCCGGTCTGATGATGAAAACATTACGACGAAGGCAGAGGGCCTGTATAAACAGCTTTCCGGCTTTGAAGTTGCCGCTCCGTTCGATATTGGAGCCAGCGTTTATGATGACGCGAATCCCATCTTGGCCGTACTTAACAACTTGGTGGCCAGAGGCCTGCCAACACGGACTAGTCCACTGGTGGAGAAGGCGTTCTCTCAGCTTGGCAATCGCAAGAAGGAAGATATCCTTGGCGGAGTGAATTACGATGCCGATAACCTGAACGTTGATGATATTCTGTTGGCTCTTCACGCAATAGATAGCAGGGTTCGCTATGATGAAGCCACATACAGCAAGAATATTCTTGAAAGCGACTTTGAAAAGAGCTTCATTCTAAATGCTGCACCCACCGGACTTCAGCAGGTACTCCAGCCTCAACGCAGCCTGATGTCCATTACCGGGCAGAGCGAACACCACGCACAGCGTGTGGACTTTGCCTGCGAGTACCCTTATCCTGTTGCAATTAAAGGAGAGAAACGCTTAGGATGCGTAATTGAGCTGGATGGAATCAAATATCACCAAGGGGACAAGAGCAGGATTACGGATGAGTACAGGGCAGAAACCTTGAAGGATAGCGGATGGGACTGCATTCGTATCAGCGACATCCAACGTTTCAACGATAGTGTGCCACAATTAAATAATGCCTATTTCGCATCTGTTTCAAGGGCTGCCAGCAGAAAGTATGATGCGGTCTGGACTCGGGTCCTGCAGATCGCCCTATCGCCAATAGGTGTGGCCCGCCTGGAGAAGACAATAATAGAGGCGCTGATTTCGGGAACGGTGGATTACAGGCAGGAATACCTTGATGTGTTAGCCGTAGAGAGGGATGTTCCTTGCGCTGTTCTTGCCTTTAGGGAGCTGTCTCAGATGTTCAATAATCTGGCGACATTGAGCGAGGATTACAAGGATGTCAGATTTCCTAAGGTTCGGTTGGACGTTGTGACAACTCCAGAATTCAAGCATTCTCCTCTGCATAAAACAATTGAAGGAGATGACTTCGTTAGTGTCAATACATTTGACGATGAGGCGAAGGTGAATGATGCCAAGCAATATGACATAGTCATTGACATGGCAGTTATGCGCCGTGCAGGAGCAGAAGACAAGTCATTCAGCAAGCACAAGTGCATCGGGAAGGGATATTTTTATATTCGCTCCATAAATTATATCAGGGCCGAACGACATATTTATACTTCGGACTGCATTACATATCAGCCGCTCGTCAGCAAAGATCCGCAGGGAAACTATCACGCAATCAATGGAAGGAAAGAGTTGCTCCAGTATTTCCTGCAGATGCTGTTCAGAAAGGAAGACTTCCGACCGGGTCAGTTGCCCATATTAAGCCGTGCGCTGCAAAATAAGAGCGTGATAGGTCTGTTGCCTACCGGTGGAGGGAAGTCTCTTACGTATCAACTTGCAGCAATGCTGCAGCCTGGCGTGACGATAGTCGTTGACCCTCTCCGCTCCCTAATGGCAGACCAGTACGATGGTCTAATCAAAACCGGCATTGATGCCTGTACTTTTATCAATTCTACCGTGGATGCGGCAGAGAAGGAACTAAGAGCCAAGATGATGGAGTCATCAATGCTCCAATTCGTGTTCCTTTCTCCGGAAAGACTCTGCACCTACAGCTTCAGAGAGAAACTCCGGAATATGCATAGTGTCGGCGTGTATTTCAGCTACGGTGTAATCGATGAGGTCCATTGTGTTTCAGAATGGGGACACGATTTCCGCTTTACATATCTTCACCTTGGACGGAATCTCTACCAGTATGTTCTGCCGAAGCAACACGGCGATGACAAGCATCTAACGTTGTTTGGTCTGACGGCGACGGCATCATTTGATGTTCTGGCTGATGTTGAGAGGGATCTTTCTGGTGATGGGGCTTTTGACCTTGATGCCGATACGACCATCCGAGAGGAGAACACAAATCGCCTGGAACTCCAATACAAAATTGAAAAAGTCCAAGTATGCTGCCAAAAAGACCAATATTTTGACCAGAAAGGACTCCTTGATGAAGGACTCCCAAAGGCTGTGCAGATGACAGACAAATGGAGTGTATATCATTCGAAGCAGGATTTCTTAACCAGATATCTTCATAAGATTCCCGGCTATATTGAAGAACTCCAGACTCCTGAGTCGATAGATTACATAAAGAAGCGTTTCAATGAACGCCAGAATGTCGAGGGTTCAATTGATACCGACCTGCACGCAGATTTGCCTCAACAATTCTTCGAGGACGCTGATGAATATTCCCAAGCCGGCATTGTATTCTGCCCTCATAAGAACAGTACCGGTATATCAGTAAATGCGAACAAGATTTCCCTTGGCGAATCTATAAGCAAACTTGGCACATTTATGGGCAGCGGGGATGATGACGATGCCGACATAATCGATCAGGAGTCATTCAAAAATCTTGACCTGTTCAGAGATGACAAGCTCCCGTTGATGGTGGCGACAAAGGCTTTCGGTATGGGTATCGACAAGCCGAATGTACGATTCACCGTCAATATGAATTATTCCAGTTCACTGGAAAGTTTTGTGCAGGAGGCCGGACGTGCTGGTAGAGATCGTAAGATGGCATTATCGACCATTCTTCTTTCTGATTATCGTCTGGTTCGGATCAACAAGAACTGCCCAAATAATCAGTTCCCTATGAAGATTATCCGGAACAAGTGGTTCTATGATGGTGACCTACAGGAGATTCTGAACTATTATGGCATATTTATCGACGATAGTTACCTCGACTATTGCACTCCTGACAAGGATATGGTCAAGCTGCGTTGCGATGTCTGCAATACAAGGTATGCGTTCAAACTTTGCGACCAAACCTGCCAGAGATGCAATAAGGGCCCTTGTCAGGTCACATGTAGTGAGTATAACCGTTGCCAGCTAAGAAGGATGCCGGATGAGGGTCGAGGCTATGTCTATAAGGATGACCTCCAAAATGTGCTTCTTCAGAATGGCATTGAAATCCCGGCCAGAAACTATGAGTTCCAGAACATCGACTACGAGACGGTGATGTTCTTCTATAGCAACAACTTCAAGGGATCTCTTGTTGAGAAACGGACTATGTTTGAACTGCTGAGCCGTTCGACAACTCCGATTTTCTATGGAAATGATGCGGAGTTGAAGGATACCGTACAGGTTTCTGATTACTTGCAGAAAGTTCTCGAATCCAAGGAGGGGACTGAAGTAGTCGCGCTGATCTCTTCGATTCCGGTCTGGATTTGCCTGCATAATGGACGAAAGGAGAAGGTGTATGTAACACACAAGAGGGAGCAAACCTATTATGTACGTAACCTTGAAAATGGGCTGGAGTACACTGCTGACAGCGGTGATATGGAACTTCTTCGCGACAAGAGCGATATTGCCAAGGCAATTTACCGAATGTGCTGCATAGGCCTGATAGATGACTTTACCGAGGATTACGGAAATAAGATTTACCGAGTAGTTGCCCGTAGAAAGAAGGACGGCGACTATTATCGGGCATTGCAGACATTTCTGGAGCGATATTACACTAAAGAGCGTGCAGCCTTGGAGGCGGCAAGGATCCCGAACCATAAGGGTGACAATGAAGTGCATAAGTGCCTTGGCTATCTTACGGAATTCATCTATGACAAGATTGCTGTCAAACGTAAACAGGCCATCGATGACATCAGAACATTCTGTATGGAAGGTCTCAGCTATGGCAGCAACTGGAAGGAAGCAAATGAGGCGATGAAGGACTTCATCTACTACTACTTCAACTCTAAGTTCGCCCGTAAGGGATATCAGACAGAAGATGGACTTGACTTTTCTCTGACGGATGATACTGACGAGGGCAAGGTGTCGTCTTATGACATTCTATTCAAGTATATGAGTGTCATCGACGATGAAATCGTAGGTACCAGCTCGCCCAAAGACAATATCAAGCATCTACAAGGAGCTGTTCGACTGATCAGGCGTGCCACTACAGATTCGAACCCCACATTGGATTTCCTGAACGTATATTGCCTGACATACCTGAAGGTTGGAAATAATGAGAATCTTCAAGAGGAACTAAAGAATAGTTACATAAGAGGGTATAAAGAGTTTTATCATCGCTCTGAAAACAAGGAAGATTTCTATCATAGAATGAGTGAATACAAGGCCGCATTTGTTACTAACGGGCGTAACGCTGCGACATTTGAGGAAATCGAACAGATGAAGGATTGGGATATACTCGGCGAAGTCGAACTCCACACAGAATGGCTCAATAAGTTTAAAGACAAATACTTAGAATAAAAAAAAGACATAATACGATATGGAAGCAAATGAAATTCTGACATCACTGGCAAAACTTGAGGCCAGCCTTAAAGAAATTGAATCAGCTAAAGAGCAGGTTCAGAAAACTGTGGGAGCATACGCATCTGTCCAAAAACAGATTAGCGATTATACAAAGGCTCTGGAAACAACATCAGGATGTATCAAAGGAATTATTACGGATGTACAGTCTCAACGAACTGCACTCAATGATGATGCAGCAAGCGTTTTTGCCACTCTCGGAGCAAAGTCAGATGAGATTATTTCAAACCAGAATTCTTCTATTTCAAAAATCTTAGAATCCTTTAAATCAACACTTGAGGCCACCAAGGACTCTTTTACCAAGAATTGTTCAAATACGTCTGTCTCCTTGAAAAGGGATACGGACGAAGAAGTCAAGAAACTCGATGAAAGAATTAAAGAACTGAAAGTATGTGCTGCCAATCTGAACACTCTTCACGAGATCATAAAGAACACCCTATGCAAGATCATTGAGGTTGAACAATGCATCAATGACCTGAAGGCGGAAATGCTGAAAACTCAAGGGGAACAGGATACTTTGTTGGTTCAAATCAAAGACGGTATTTCTTCACTATCCTCGGAGCTTGGCAATACAACAAAAGTGGTTTCAAATGAGGTTATTCGCAGCAGTAAAACGTTGAACACTGAGATATCGACAGTACGTGACAAGGCAATAATCCTTGATGAAAAAGTTGAAAACAAAGGTAAGAAACTTGGGAAAATCGGAACTGTAATTATCATACTAACAGGAATTAATATATTGATTAGTTTCTGCTCTGTTGCCCTACATCTGATAAAATAGTTTATTGGCACCCAATAGGTACGAAAATACGGTTCGCACACATGAAGTATCTTTGTACCAACAACAAGATAGAACGACTATGCCATCAAACAAAAATGCCGTCACACGTATTCACTTAGGAGGAATCGCTAACATACACAAGCCCCTGTAGGGATTTCTTTATCAAGGGCTTGCCAAATTATATTAATACGCTTTTCGGAATTTAAGGTAATAATATTTTCAATTAAAATCAAAACAGCTTCTATGAGTATTTTCACAAAGATCTTTGGCAAAAGTTCAACGCCGAAACCACAGCAAGAGCAAAGGACTTCTGCAACAACAGGCGCTACGGCTGAAAACAAAATAGTATTCCAGCCATTTTATTTTCATTCAGACTGCCATCAACGTTACAACAATGATGCTCCGGAAGGAAGCCTTCAAGTATGTGGACGCAGTATCAAAGTAGAGAAAAACACAAATGGATGCAGAGGCTATAACCTTATCCCAGGAGATGGTTATATTGTCCACGCAACAAACGACGATACTGGCAAACCACAATTTGCACCTAAACCTATGAGGATAGCCAAAACAAGCAATAAGAGTGTCCTGTTAAGAGGCTACAAAACAGAAGCAATGAGTCCATTTGGATGGGTTGATTTCGATGGAGATGACTACGGCTTAGAAGTGTTCTACGAGAATGGCAATGTTACAAAATGCGTATTGTATATGTACGACCGCAATGTCCGCCTGGAGTATATGCGTCAATCATAAACACTTACCATCCACTTTCAATAAGTACAAGCATACAATATTCGAACTATGATATTATGAGCCAATTAGCTACTCAATCTCAACTGTGCTACGAGAAGGGCAAGATGGTGGCTCAAATAATCACCTACGAGTCCGAAATAAAATAACAACATTCTTGAAAGACCACGCAGATTTTAAATGAAAGAGCCGTAACCCGACAAACATTTTCAACATTCGCGAAACATTCCGGCAGTCAATGCCGTATATTAAAAGATTGACTATAACGGTTGTTATCGAGTATGAAACTTTCACAATTTCAATTTCTTCTTCCGAAGGAGCGGGTTGCCCAGGAACCGACCAGATGGCGCGACGAGTGCAGGCTTATGGTTGTCCACAAGGACACCGGCGAGATCGAACACAGGATATTCAAAGACATCATCGACTATTTTGGCAAGGGTGACACGTTCGTGTTCAACGACACCAAGGTGTTCCCGGCCAGGCTCTACGGAAAGAAAGAGAAGACCGGAGCCGACATTATGGTGTTCCTTCTGAGGGAACTGAACCGCGAGCAGCACCTTTGGGATGTGATAGTCGATCCGGCGAGGAAAATCCGCATCGGCAACAAGCTCTACTTCGGTGACGACCAGAGCCTTGTGGCCGAGGTGATAGACAACACTACCTCAAGGGGGCGCACACTGCGCTTCCTCTACGACGGGCCTTACGAGGAGTTCAAGAAATCCCTATTCAGCCTCGGCGAGATCCCTGTGCCGAAATGGGTGAAGTCAAAGATCTCTCCTGAGGACAACGAGAACTACCAGACCATCTTCGCCGCCAACGAGGGTGCCGTGGCCGCTCCGGCCGCCGGACTGCATTTCAGCAGGGAATTATTCAACAGAATGATCCTCAAGGACATCGACAAGGCATTCATCACGGAGCATATGGGCATCGGCCAGTTCCGCAGGGTCGATGTCGAGGATCTCTCCAAGCACAGGATGGACTCCGAGAGGCTGATCATCACCCCGGAGGCCTGCGAGATCATCAACAAGGCCAAGAACGGTGGCCACAAGGTTCTGGCCGTAGGCACAACCGTGCTGAGAGGCCTGGAGACATACGTGACCACTACCCACGAGGTCAAGCCTTACGATGGCTGGACGAACAAGTTCATCTTCCCTCCGTACGAGTTCTCTGTTCCGGACGCCGTGGTTTCCAACTTCCACCTTCCGGAATCGACTATGCTTATGGCGGTGGCCGCCTTCGGAGGCTTCAACAATGTTATGAACGCCTACCAGACCGCCCTGGACGAAGGCTATCGCTTCGGCCCTTACGGAGACGCTATGCTGGTGGTGTAGAAGCAAGCCCCGCCGTCAAATGAAATCTCAGCCGCCGCCCTGTCCTGGGGTGACGGCTTTTTCGTAAGCCTACGGCTTCGCTCTCGCCCAGCAATGCTGGAGCAGATCCACCGAAATGAAGCCGTCACACTCAAGGGTTGTGGCAAGACGGCTCACCTTGCTGTAAGTCCACCTCAACTTCTCGCACAAATCATCTATGGAGATTCCACGCCTGCCCTTCACGAGCATAGCGACACGGACGATGTCCGCATAGTCTCCGTCAGGAAGCTGATCCTTGTAGTGGGTTTCCACCGCAGCCTTGAAGTCATCCTTCAGTCTCATCCTGGTCTCCCCCAACCCCAACTTGGAGACAAGTTCCGCAAGGTCGCCGATCTGCTCGGCCATATTCTCACGGATCAAGAGGTTGCACCCCTGCGAGACGGGATCGTCGATCCTTCCTGGCAAGGCATAGACATCCCGGCCGTAGGAAGCGGCGAGACGGGCAGTCATCATTCCACCGCCCTTGATCTTGGACTCCACTAAAATCGTCGCCCTACAGATTCCGGCGATGATTCTGTTGCGGCGTATGAAGTTCACCCTCACGGCCTCCGTCCCCGGAGGATAGTCCGTGACAAGCGCGCAGCCAGCAGTCGCGGCGATCGCCTCACCCACTTCCCTGTTCCTCGAAGGATAGAGTTCGTCGATCCCCGTCGCCATCACAGCCACCGTAGGCAGGCCGCAGTCCAACGCCGCCTGATGCGCCGCGACATCCACACCCAACGCCAATCCGCTCACCACCAAAGGCTTGACATTCGCCTTGGACAGAGCCTCGACGATCCTCCGGCACCAATCCTTACCATAGTACGTCAAGCCTCTTGTCCCCACGACGGCCACCTGCGGGATTTCCCCGAAGACCTCCTCAGGCGGGGATATTCCTTTATAATAAAGCCCCAAAGGCGGATCCTCACATTCCATCAGCAAGGCCGGATACCCTTTCTCCCCTATCCCGATGAAGCGGCATCCGCTCCTCTCCAGACATTCAAGCTCAATGGCCGCCGACTCGAAGGCGTTGTTGGTAAGCAACGGGGTGTATTTCATCCTCGCCCGCGGTCCGAGCGCCTCGGAAGCCTTTCCAGGATTCCTGAAAACTGACACAGCGTCACCCATAGCATCGACCAGTCCAAGCCCCGCCTTTGGCTCGAACCCGAAAATTCTGTTGAGGGCGCAAAGCGCGGCTCTTTCATCAAAAGACATCTCCTCCATAACACAAACCGGAATATTCATTCCCGCCCGCCGGAAGCGCGCCACCGCAGAGGCAAGCAAGCGCCGGCGACGGAAAAAGTCGCCGCAATTTGCGCCCGATCAGCGAAAGAACGGTGGTAACAGGTGATAATATTTACGTTTTTTATGAATATTTCTGTTTTTTATGCCTGAACAGCGCCGTTCCCCGCCCGTCCGGCCGAAAGTGCAGCCGTATCGCAAATTTCATTCTTCGGTCGGATTTCACTATCTTTGGCGCTATGATATTGCGCCCCACCTTTCTTCACCGCTTGCGGTGAAAGCAAGTCCCTCCCCCGAGGGGAGGGATTTAGGGTAGGGGTAACGTGAAATGATAAATTTGGCAATTACCTTCGAACGTGAGATGTTTTATTTGCAGCAGGTAATTGCCTACTTGCGATAGTTAAGGAGCTATGATATTTATCGACACACATTGTCACCTTGATGACGCGGCGTTCTCCGGGGAGGAGGATGCCTACATCGGGAGAGCCAAGGCGGAAGGAGTGGAACTGATGCTTCAGGCTGACATCGACAGCTCCGAGCGGGACTCGATGTTCGCGTTGGTCAGCCGGCACCCTGAGGCTCTGCGTCCGATGATAGGACTCTACCCCGGCTCGGTAGGCAAGGACTGGCGGTCGGAGATAGAGTCGATGGTCGGATTTCTGGACAAGTGGGAAAGCGGCGACGGCCCGAAGGTGGTGGCGGTCGGAGAAGTCGGACTCGACTACCACGAGGGTACGGAATTCGCCGAGGAGCAGAAAGAGGCGCTTGAGTGGCAACTTGATTTCGCCGAGCGGAAAGGCCTGCCGCTCAACATCCACCTCCGCGACGCGACCAGTGATTTCCTTGAGATCCTGAGACGGCACAAAGGATTGAGAGGTAATATGCACGCCTACAGCGGCAGCCTTGAGACGTTCCGCGAACTCCAGAGGCTCGGAGACTGGCGAATCGGAGTGGGCGGCGTGGTGACCTTCAAGAAAGCCGGAATAGCGGAGGTCGTGAAAGCCGTTCCGCTTGAGAGAATAGTTCTTGAGACCGACGCCCCCTACCTGACACCAACGCCTCACAGAGGCACAAGGAACGAAAGCTCCTACATCCCGCTGATCGCCGCGAAGGTCGCCGAACTGAAAGGCGTGACCATCGAGGAGGTCGCCGAGACCACAACCAACAACGCTAAAACACTTTTCGGAATATGAAAAGATCTTCCATCCTGATGATCTACACAGGGGGTACGATCGGGATGAGACAGGATCCCGGTGACCTGACCCTCAAGCCTTTCGACTTCAGCCAGATCCTGGAGGAGGTGCCGGAGCTGAAAAAGTTCGCCCTGCGCATCGACTCCTACACCTTCGACCCGCTGATCGACTCGTCCGACGTCGAGCCGTCTTTCTGGCAGTCGCTCGCGTCGCTGATCCAGAAACGCTACGACGACTACGACGGATTCGTCGTCCTTCACGGGACGGACACGATGGCGTACTCCGCCTCCGCCCTCAGTTTTATGCTGGAGAACCTCACGAAGCCCGTCGTGTTCACCGGAAGCCAGCTTCCGATCGGAGTTCCGCGCACCGACGGAAAGGAGAACCTTATCTCCGCCGTGGAGATCGCCTCGGCCAGGGACAGCGAAGGCCGGGCGCGGGTGCCTGAAGTAAGTATATTCTTCAACTCCAAGCTGTTGCGAGGCAACCGCAGCGTCAAGGTAAGTTCCGAGGATTTCAGCGCCTTCCGCTCGCCGAACTGTCCGCCTCTGGCCGAGGCCGGAATCAGCATCAAGTACAACGACAGCGTCATCCGCAGACCGTCCGACTGGAACGAGCCGCTGAGAATCAGCACAAGCCTCGACACAAGGGTCTCGATCCTAAAGGTGCATCCAGGAATCACCCCGCAGGTGATGAAGTACTTCCTCTGCGGACCGGAGATCCGGGCGGCCATAATCGAGACCTACGGCTCCGGCAACGCCCCATCGAGACAATGGTTCCTTGACATAGTGAAGGAGGCCGCGGGCGCAGGGAAGGTGCTGATGAATGTGACCCAATGCCTCTCCGGGACTGTGAATATGGACATCTACGCCACCGGAAAGGCTTTGGAGAAGGCCGGAGTGGTCTCCGGAGCGGACATCACGACCGAGGGCGCACTGGCAAAACTTTTCTATCTTTTGGGCAAAAGCGAGGACAACGGATGGGTGAAGTCAAGGCTCGGAGAGAATCTGCAAGGAGAAATTTCCCTATAAATATTGTCAATTGGAAATAATTTAGTAAATTGCAACGGTTTTTTAGAAGGTTTTACGCCCTCTTGAGGCCGCAGAGAAAGATAACTATTTAATACATTATCAATTTAAATTAAACACACAAAAACAGTTATGAAAAAGTTTTTCATGTTTTTGGCAGTAGCAGGCGTTCTCACCTTCACTGCAAACATCGCATCCGCCCAGGATCAGCCAGCCGCTGACAACGCAGCCGCAACAGAGCAAGTTGAGACTGCCGCTTCAGCTCAGCCAATGACCGCCGAGGATCTTCTCAAAGGTACCGGAGAGGACGTTCCGATGCACCAGCAGATCAAGACATACTTCATCCAGGGAGGTCCTGGCTTTATGTCAATGATCCTTATCTGCCTTATCATCGGTCTCGCTCTCGCCATCGAGAGAATCCTCTACCTCTCATTCTCTAAGACCAACACCAAGAAGCTCATCAAGAACGTTGAGGCAGCTCTTGCAGAGGGTGGCGTAGAGAAGGCAAAGGAAGTTTGCCGCAACACCAAAGGTCCTGTCGCCAGCATCTTCTTCGACGGACTCAACCACTATGACGAGGGTCTCGATGTTGTAGAGAAGAGAATCACCTCCGCCGGTGGCGTGCAGATGAGCCTTATGGAGAACAACCTCTCCTGGATCGCCCTGTTCATCGCCCTTGCTCCTTCACTCGGATTCTTGGGAACAGTTATCGGTATGGTACAGGCCTTCGACGCCATCGAGGCTGCCGGTGACATCTCTCCTAACATCGTTGCCGGAGGTATGAAGGTCGCCCTTATCACAACCGTCGGCGGTCTTATCGTCGCTATGATTCTCCAGGTGTTCTACAACTATATTCTTTCCAGAATCGACGCTCTCTCTATCGATATGGAGAACGCTTCCATCGATCTCGTTGACGTTCTTGCAAAGAACGAAAAGAAGTAATTTGTAGAGACAATTTTAGAATCTGATTATAATGAACAAGGTATTCAAAATAACCGGATGGGTATTGGGTCTCCTTGGAATCCTCTTCGGAATCCTCGCCTTCATCAATGGAGGCTCTTCCGTGGATCTTCTCCTCAGATACACCTACTTCCTCTTCTTCGCGGCGGTGGTTATCTGGATCGGACTCGCAATATTCATTGCAGGTAAGAACGACCCTAAGAACCTGCTCAAGGCCGCCGGTGTGGTGGTCGGCGTAGCGGTTCTGGTTGTTCTGGCTTACGTGCTCTCATCCGGAGCACCTGCGCTCAATGTCAAGACACAGCCAAGCGCACAATGGCTCAAACTGACTGACACAATGCTTCTTCTGACCTACGTTCTCGGTGGAGCGGCGATCATCGCCATCATCGTGGGCGCTGTCAGGGACGCCATCAACAACAAATAACATCTAAGTAAGCTATGGCAAGAAAAACACCGGGACTGAACACACAATCGACAGCCGATATCGCGTTCCTTCTGCTCTGCTACTTCCTGATGACTTCCACTATGGACCAGCAATCAGGTCTGCAGCGCCGTCTCCCTCCAATGCCTGACCAGAATCAGAAAACGGAAGACACGAAGGTCAACAAGCGTAACATCATCATCGTGAAGATCAACTCTTCCGACAGACTGTTTGCCGGTGACCAGCTTTTGGATGTTAGCCAGCTCAAGGACAAGATCAAGGAATTCATCACCAACCCGAACAACGACCCTAATCTCCCAGAGAGAGAGGTCAAGAACATTGAGGGATTCGGTGAGTATCCGGTTTCAAAGGGAGTCATCTCTCTCCAGAATGACCGTGGAACAAGCTACAGGGCCTACATCGCAGTTCAGAACGAACTCGTGAGGGCCATCAATGAAGTCCGTGACGACTTCTGCAAGCAGAACTATGGAAAGGCCTACGCCTTCCTCACAGAAGACCAGCAGAAGATAGTCAGGGAAGCCATTCCACAGAACATTTCTGAGGCCGAACCTAAGGATGTTACCAAAAAGTAAAACAGGAGGATAAGACAATGCCTAATTTTAAAAGAAGCGGTAAGAAAGAAATGCCGGAGTTGGGAACCAGCTCAGACATCGTGTTTATGTTCCTGTTCTTCTTTATGGTGACCTCACAGCTCCGTTCAACGGAGGTGAAGGTTAGGGTTAAGCTCCCGGAGGCAACGGAAGTCGCAAAACTGGAAAGAAAGGATTTGGCCTCATACATCTACATCGGATCCCCTACTGCTCAGTATCAGAGCCAGTACGGAACCGAGGCGCGTATCCAGCTGAATGACTCTTTCAAGACCACCAACGACATCCGTGACTTCATCGCCGCAGAACGCGACGCGATGAGCGAGGCTGACCGCCAGTTGATGCAGGTCTCAATCAAGGCAGACGAAGACGCAAGAATGGGTATCGTGACGGACGTAAAGCAGGAGCTTAGGCGCTGCTCCGCCCTCAAGATTATGTACGCTGCCAGAAAGACAGAGAACAAGTAATCATCATTCTTGAAATAACAGGGAGAGAGACCGGCCGATGGCCGGTCTCTTTCTTTTTTTCTGATTTTTATACTATCTTTGTGAGATTGAATCAAATGTCAAAAACAATATGGTAACGAGGAGTAAAGTTAAAGCCCTGTTGAAGGCCGCCCCTGGTCAGGAAGTACTGGCCAAAGGCTGGGTCAGGACAAAAAGAGGTAACAAACAGATCAAGTTCATCGCCCTCAACGATGGCTCGACAGTCAATAATATTCAGGTAGTGGTCGATATGGCGAACTTTGACGAGGCTCTCATCGCCAAGATCACAACGGGAGCGAGCATAAGCGTGACCGGAGACCTCATCGAGTCGGTCGGAAGCGGACAGGCCGTGGAGATCCAGGCAAAGAGCATCGAGGTTCTCGGCGAGTGCGACCCTGTGAGATACCCGCTCCAGAAGAAGAACACCTCCCTTGAGTACCTCAGGACAGTGGCTCACCTCCGCCCGAGGACAAACACGTTCGGAGCGGTGCTGAGAATCCGCCACGCGATGGCGTTCGCTATCCACAAATTCTTCAACGACAAGGGATTCGTCTATCTCAACACACCTCTCATCACTGAGTCTGACGCAGAGGGTGCAGGAGATATGTTCCAGGTCACGACCCTCAATCTTGAGAACGCTCCTAAGAAGGAGAACGGGCAGGTTGATTACGACAAGGACTTCTTCGGAAAGAAGACCAGCCTTACAGTGAGCGGCCAGTTGGAAGGAGAGCTTGGAGCGACGGCTGTAGGCGAGATCTACACGTTCGGCCCGACCTTCAGGGCAGAGAACTCCAACACTCCGAGACACCTTGCGGAGTTCTGGATGATCGAGCCTGAGATGGCATTCTACGACATCAACGACAATATGGTTCTTGCGGAGGAGTTCGTGAAGTACCTCGTGCAGTATGCGTTGGACAACTGCGCCGACGACCTCAAGTTCCTCAACGACAAGTACGACGACGGGCTGATCGAGAGGCTCAAGAGCGTCCTCGGCATAGCCTTCCAGAGAGTCACCTACACGGAGGCGGTGGAGATTCTGGAGAACGCCGTGAAGAACGGCACACAGTTCGAGTACCCGGTTCACTGGGGAACGGACTTCCAGAGCGAGCACGAGCGCTATCTCGTGGAGAAGCACTTCGGCAAGCCGGTGATCCTCACGGACTTTCCTAAGGACATCAAGGCCTTCTATATGAAGCAGAACGAGGACGGCAGGACAGTGCGCGGAATGGATGTGCTGTTCCCGAAGATCGGCGAGATCATCGGCGGTTCAGAAAGAGAGGCCTCGCTTGAGAAACTTGAGCAGAGGATCGACGAGCTCAAGATGAGCAGAAAGAACCTCGAATGGTACATCGACACCCGCAGGTACGGAACAGTGCCTCACAGCGGATTCGGACTCGGATTCGAGAGGCTGCTGCTCTTCGTCACCGGAATGGCGAACATCCGCGACGTGATCCCGTTCCCAAGAACTCCGAAGAACGCCGAATTCTAAAGACAAAGGAATATGTTAGTGATTGGAATAGCCGGTGGCTCCGGCTCCGGAAAGACGACGGTCGTCAACGCGATAACCGAAAAACTCAAGGAGAGGGTGGTGGTCATCCCTCAGGATTCCTACTACAAGGACTCCAGCCACCTTCCGATGGAGGAAAGGCAGCAGATCAACTTCGACCACCCGGACGCCATTGACTTCAAGCTTCTCTGCGACCAGCTGAGAGACCTGAAGAAAGGAAAGACAATTGAGCAGCCGGTATATTCCTACATCACCTGCTCCCGGTCGAAGACAGAGACGGTCACGGTGAAGCCGGCGGAGGTCATCATCATCGAAGGGATCCTGGTTTTCACCTGCAAGGAATTGCGCGACCAGATGGACATCAAGATATTCGTTGACGCTGACGACGACGACCGCCTTATGAGAGTGATGGCGAGGGACATCCTTGAGAGGGGCAAGACCGTGGAGACCGTCATCGAGAGGTACACCAAGACTGTCAAGCCGATGTACCTCCAGTTCATCGAGCCGAGCAAGCGCTACGCCGACATCATCATCCCGCAGGGAGGACACAACAAGGTCGCGATAGACATCATCTCGGCGACCATCGAGAAATCCCTCAGGGAAAAGGAGAAGGAAAGCGCCGAATAACCGGGGCGGAAGACTTCCGGAGCATCCTCAAAACACAGTGCTATGAAGAGCGACGACAAGGCAGGACTGTATATTACCGTCATATTCCATCTGGCGGTAGTGATCGTGCTGCTCGTCTGCCAGATCTCGTCGGCGCTGAAGAGGGAGAACACCTTCGTTCTTGACTTTTCCAAGCAGGAGAAAGTCGAGAAGGAAAGGGCCGAGAAGAATCTGAAGGAAGAGGTCAGCGAGCGGTTGGACAGGATGCTGGCAGAGGCCGCCGGAGTACCGATAAGGAATGTGGCGGTAGATAGAGGCGCTCTGAAGGACGACCGCAACACAAACGCCGAGGAACTTTACAGGGAAGCCGAAAAATTAGCCCAGGATCTGAAGAACGGGCCGAAACTCGACGAGCCTGACGACGACTACGCTGCTGTCAGCAAGCCTGAGAGCAAGAAAGAGGAGCCTAAGGCATCCGGCTACAAAGGTCCGTCCGTTGTGTCTTACGAACTTGAAGGAAGAAAGGCCAGCAAACTTTCGATTCCCGCCTACAGATGCCTCGGAGCGGGACACGTCACGGTGATCATCACCGTCGATCCATCCGGCAAAGTGCTGAACGCGAAAGTGCAGGACGGGGTTTCGTCAGATGACAAATGCCTGAGGGACTTTGCGATAAGAGCCGCAAGACTCTCAAGGTTCTCGGCCTCCGCGACAGCACCGGCACGCCAGACAGGAAACATCGTTTATTTGTTTGTCGCTCAATAATATTGCTTATATTTGCAAAAGCGCGAATGAACAGAAAGACACTGACCATACTCATCACAACGGCCGTGATCCTCGCCGGAGGAATCGCCTTTGCCGTCGCAAGGTTGTACTCCGAACCCAAAGGCTCATCGGCGACGTTCACGGACTCCAGGTTCATAGAGAACAACCACCTGGTTAAAGCAGTGCCGTCAGACGCAGCCATTGTGTTCTGTTTCAAGAACTTCGGCCACGCCTGTGAGATTTTAGGCGACTCATTGTCCGTCTTCGGAAAACTGGCCTCAAACAAATTCGACAGGATAGCGGAGATGAATCCAGGCAGCCTCAGAAGGGCGCCAGCGGTGATGTCTGTCCACTACAGCAAGGATATGCCGCCGCTTATGGTCATCGAGGCCGCCAAGGCAATCGCCGACACCACAATGGAACTGAGGTCGCTGCTCGCCGCGGCGGACTCCTCGGGGCTTATCACAAAAATCAACGGAGACCTGATCCTGATCTCCACATCACAGACTATCATAAACTCCTCAGTCAGGCATCTGGAGGAAGGCCACAGCATCATCGAGGCGAGAGGATTCGCCGAAGCCGCCTCCACAGTGAGCGGAGACGATGTCCTGTTCCTGTCCAACGCCTACACGGACAACATTATGGAGGCGTTTTTCGCAAGAAAACACCGCAAGAGCAGGGATTTCATCCGGGAACTGGCAGAGTGGACGACGCTCAGCATAACCGGCCATTCAGAGGAAGGGGTGTCGATGAGAGGCTCGCTGCTATACACCAACGAACCGTCGTACTACCTTAACATTCTCTCGCATTCCGGAGCCTCGGAGGTCAGGATAGCGGAGATCGCCCCGTCTGACGCAGAGTTCATCGTTGACATTCCGGTCGGAGACATCAACGCCTACCTGAAGACCTACAGGAACTACCTCGACGCAAAAAGCCGTCTTGACAAGTACGAGTCGCAGCTTTCAAGCCAGCGGAAGGAGCTCGGACACAATGCGGAAGACTGGGCGAAGTCACTGGACATCAAGGAAGTGGGCATCATTGAGATGTACCTCGGAGAGCGGTCTTGCCAGGTTTTGGCGGTACGCCCCGGTGTCAAGCTGAAAGGCGGACCGGCCGACGGAACGAAGTGCGGAGGACTCGTCTCCACAATCTTCGGGAATATATTCACAACAGGCGATGAAAGCGCCGCTGCGGCCGTCGGAGGATGGATTGTCATCGGAGCGGCGGATGTCGTGGCTGAATATTCAAAAGCTGATTTTTTGAAAGAGACGCTCGCCGCCCGCCTTGCCGCGGAAGGTCTTGACCGCATCCCGCAGAAGAACGGGAAGGCGTGGATCTACTACTCGCCGGACAGAAACCCGAACCGGATTGACGGAAAT
The DNA here is from genome assembly GCA_964479325.1 of uncultured Muribaculaceae bacterium. Taxonomy (GTDB): domain Bacteria; phylum Bacteroidota; class Bacteroidia; order Bacteroidales; family UBA932; genus Cryptobacteroides. The sequence goes on along the minus strand of CAYZKZ010000004.1, from coordinate 18,678 downwards.
TTCAGCCCGATGATGGCAAAGGGATGCAGGAATATCCTGAAAGGAGCCTCCTACGTTCCCGTAACAGTCTCGGCGGTCAGCGAGAACGGGAAAATCGGATTCGATTTTCATCTGGACAGAATCGCGGTCAGCAAAGGCTCGGTCCCAACGGCAGCCGCGATGGACACCACCGTCACAGTGCCGTCAGGGCCTTTCAAGGTGACTAACTGCGCGACAGGAAAGACCAACACACTCTACCAGAACAGTCATCTTTCAATATGCCTTAGGGACGAGAACGGGAAAGACCTCTGGGGCGTGCCGTTCAAGTCGAAGATCTGCGGCTACGTCCAGGACATCGACTACTACAACAACGGAAAGATCCAGTTCCTGTTCGCAGCCGGATCACAGATGTACCTGATTGACAGGCTCGGACGTTTCGTCTCTGGATTTCCAGCCGAGACAGGCAAGAAAATTGCGGCAGGCCCGGCGGTGTATGATTTCACCGGAGCCAAAGGCTACACGGCGATGGTTCTGCACAAAGACAACACAGTAGGCTACTACGACCTGCGAGGCAGGTCGGTTTCCTCTTGGAAGGGAATAACGGCCGATGAGACTATAAAAAGCCTTCCGGAGCTTCTGGAAGGGAATGGTAAACGATTCTGGGTGGTCAGGACATCCGCTCAGACCTTGGTTTTCCCGTTTGACGGCGGAGAGCCTCTGGTCAAGGGTGAAGGCAACAAGATGATCCGCCCGGACAGTAAGGTTGAAATAACGGACAAAGGGTTCAATGCGGTTTGCTACGACGGGAAGGAAAGAACCTTCAAATCCGAAAAATGAAAAAGAGAATTATGGACAACAATTTCAAATTTGAATCCGTGAACAAACTTCTGGAGGAGAGCTTCAGAAAGAACTGGGACAGGCTGGCGCTTTCAAACTACCAGGGTGTGAGCCTCTGCTACAGGGATGTGGCAAGACGCATCGAGAAACTCCACATAGCCTTCGAGAAGTGCTTCCTGCACAAGGGCGACAAGGTGGCCATCTGCGCCCGCAACCAGGTCAACTGGGCCGTGAGCTACCTGGCCACTATGACCTACGGAGCCGTCCCGGTGCCTATCCTTCACGAGTTCAAACCAGGCAACATCCACTATCTCGTGAACCACTCCGAGGCAAAGGTCCTCTTCGTTGACGACGTGGTCTGGGAAGGCCTGAGCGCCGACGAGATGCCGGGACTTTTCGCGGTCGTGCGCATCAACACCTTCCAGCTTCTCTACGCCAAAGTGCCGCGCATCACCGAGGCCAGGGAGCATATGAACGAATATTTCGGGAAACGCCATCCAAACAGCTTCGAGCCGGAGGATCTCAACTACTACAAGGACTCCCCTAACGAGTTGGCGTTGATCAACTACACCTCCGGGACATCAGGATTCTCCAAGGGTGTGATGATTCCTTACAGGGCGCTCTGCTCGAACATCCAGTTCTCCAGACACGTCCTTCCTGAACTGAACAACAACACCAACGTGGTGGCTATGCTTCCTTCCGCACATATGTACGGAATGATGTTCGAGTTCCTTTTCGAGATGACGATCGGAGCGCACGTGCATTTCCTCACCAGAGTTCCGAGTCCTAAGATCATTATGCAGGCTCTCTCCGAGGTCAAGCCGGACATCATCATCGCCGTGCCTCTCATCATCGAGAAGGTCTATAAGTCCAAGATCCAGAAGATCGTGGAGAAGGGCGGAATCAAGACATTGCTCAAGGTTCCTGTAATCGACAAGATGATCCAGAAGAAGATCTGCGGAGAGCTTGTCAACGCTTTCGGCGGCTCCTTCATCGAGATCATTATGGGTGGAGCCGCGTTTAACAAGGAAATCGAGAAGTTCTTCTGGGACATCGCGTTCCCTTACACCGTAGGCTACGGAATGACCGAGTGCGCCCCTATCATCGCCTACGCCCACTACAACGACAAAAAGCTCTACTCCTGCGGAAAGGCGGCACTGAATATGTCCATCCGCATCGACTCCCCTGACCCTGAGAACATCGAGGGGGAGATCCAGGCCTACGGTCCAAATCTGGCTCTTGGCTACTACAAGAACGAGGAGGCCACAAAGGATCTGTTCACGGAGGACGGCTGGCTGAGAACCGGGGATATGGGTGTCATCGACAAGGACGGCTACCTCTTCATCCGCGGACGGTCAAAGTGTATGGTCCTCGGCCCTAACGGCCAGAACATCTACCCGGAGGAACTGGAGTCGGTCATCAATTCCTTCGCCTACGTCGTGGATTCTCTCGTCATCGAGGATAACGGAGGTCTCACTGCTCTCGTCTATCCAGACTACCATCAGGGAGAGTTGGACGGAATGAACAGAAGCGATCTTGAGAAGACCCTGACGGCACAGCTTCCTGAGATCAACCGTGAGATTCCTAACTACGCCCAGATCAAGAAGATCGAGTTTATGCCGGAGGACTTTGAGAGGACTCCTAAGCGCAGCATCAAGAGATACCTTTATCAGAGGAAATAATGGAGAAGTTCGACCAGAGATACCTTGAGATGGCCGAGATCTGGGCCAAGAACTCCTACTGCAAGAGACGGCAGGTGGGAGCGATCCTGGTCAAGGACAGGATGATCATCTCGGACGGCTACAACGGAACTCCGTCAGGTTTCGAGAATGTCTGCGAGGACGAGAGCGGGGCGACCAAGCCCTACGTCCTGCACGCCGAGGCCAACGCCATCACCAAAGTCGCCAAATCCGGCAACAGCAGCCTTGGAGCGACCCTCTACGTGACAGCATCCCCCTGCATCGAATGCTCGAAACTGATCATTCAGGCCGGTATCAAGCGGGTCGTCTATAAAGACGAGTACCGCCTCACCGACGGAGTGGACCTCCTCCGCAAGGCCGGAATCAAAGTTGAAAAGATAGATTAGGCATTATATTGTATATTGATGAAACGAATATCATCCATTTGGATTGCCCTGCTGGGGATTGTTGTGGGCGCGCTTATGGTGCTGGCCTACAACGCCTATTCCCAGAAAAAGAATATGCTCCGCGTCCAGTACGGGGAGTGGCGCAAGCTGAATCTGATCCTTGACCAGATCGACAGGAATTATGTCGATACGATAGACGTGGAGAAAGTCACGGATGCGGCCATCACCGCCGCCCTTGCCGAGCTTGACCCGCACTCAGTCTATATGCCGCCTGTCGAGCTGACCGAGGCCGAGACAGACCTCGCCGGCAATTTCGACGGAATAGGTATTCAGTTCAACGTGCCAAACGACACGGCGATCGTGCTTGAGGTGATCCCTGGCGGGCCGTCGGAGAAAGTCGGGCTTCAGCAGGGCGACCGAATCCTGAAAGTCGGAGACAGGGACATCGCCGGAGTCAAATTTCCTCAGGACAGTATGGTCCGCAGGATGAAAGGCCCGGCCGGCACAAAAGTGATGATCACTGTCGGCAGAGGCAAGGAGACGATTCCGTTCGAGATCACAAGGGGAAAGATCCCGGTGCACTGCGTCGATGCTTCCTTTATGATCAACGACACAACCGGCTACATCAAGCTCTCCAAGTTCTCCAGAACGACATACTCCGAAGTCTCTCAGGCCAGCATCGACCTTCTTGAGAAAGGAATGAAGAGGCTGATTTTCGACCTCAGGGACAACACAGGAGGCTATTTCGACCAAGCCCTGCTGCTGAGCGATATGTTCCTCAAAAAGGGCGACGAGATCGTCTATATGCAGGGACTTCACCGCAAGAAGGACGAGTACAAGGCCGACGGCAGAGGCATTCTTCAGGATGTAGCCCTGACGGTTCTCATCAACGAATCGACCGCCTCCTCCAGCGAGATATTCGCAGGCGCGATGCAGGACAACGACAGAGGTGTCATCATCGGAAGACGCTCGTTCGGCAAGGGACTCGTGCAGGAGCCGGTCTATTTCAACGACGGATCGGGCGTGCGCCTGACCGTGGCGAGGTTCTACACCCCGTCCGGCCGCTGCATCCAGAAGCCATACTCAGAGGACTACCAGTACGACATCTACAAGCGCTACGCCGACGGTGAGATGTACGACGCTGACAGCATCAAGGTAGATTCCACGGCGGCGTTCAAGACGGTCGCCGGAAGGACGGTCTATGGCGGCGGAGGCATCATCCCGGACATCTTCGTGCCGGTTGACACGACCAGAGCCTCGAGGTTCTACATCGCCTGCAACAAGAAAGCGGCGCAGATGCGTTTCTCCTCAACGATGTTCGACAGGTACAAGGACCGGCTCTCATCGATCGACGACTACAACGAGCTGAACAGATTCCTCGACAGCATCGACATCCCGACCGCTTTCCGGGAATATGCCTCCTCGAAGGACGGCATCACCTGCACGCAAAAAGAATGGGAAGAGACAAAGGAATATCTCCTCCCTCAGCTCCGCGCCCTCGTCGGCCGCTATTCCAAACTCGGCGAGAACGCCTTCTACAAGATGTACCTCAACGTCGATCCGACCCTGAGAAAGGCTATTGAATCGGACTGACGAAATCTTTAGCGCCTTCGCTTTTAAGATATAGAGTCACCCTAAAAAGACATAGTGATTGAGTCACTGAACATCTTGTCACTGTCAGTACGCATCCTGACGGTGATCAGGTGTTCACCTGATGTGGAAGGCGTGCGCTCAAAACACAGACGGAACAATGGATATGGACTGTCGTAACCAAGAAGAATCAAGTCCTCGGCGGTGACTTCCGAAAGCATCTTGTCTATCGGGTGGCAGGTGAGTTTCTGACCTTCGATGGTGCCAACACTATTCCCAATAAATTTTCCCGCATAATTGACAAATGAACGGGACACCTTATTGACAGAGAAGACATAATAGTCTCTGTAGCCGCTTGAGATGAATTTGTACGGAGAGAAGGAAACGAGCCTGCATAGGTCATTCAGGCTTTCTCCCGCCGGATGATTCTCGTCAAAGTCTTTGTCAGACGTGACTGTTATCTCTGTGAAATCCTCCGAAATAAAACAACTGCCGGAAAAGTCACAATCTCCGATCACACCTATCTTCTGATTGTAGGAAAGATCGTTATGCTTTCTGCACAGACTCTCATACTTGAATGCGTCCTTACCATCCATCAGGAAAGTGTATCTTTTTGCCCTATCCGTCTGCACAGGCTTGACATTAATAACAATTCTGCTTGAAGTCGCCTCCAGTTTAATGGCCTTGATGTCCATATAAGTGGTCACATAGGCCGGACAATTCTTCAATACTGACTTACAACATCCAGACAAGCCGATCACAGGCAAAATCAGCAGCGCAATTCTAATCAGTCGTAACGGGTTTATCATAGTGATTGAATTAAATATTTCTCTTCATTGCATTCAGACAATAATATGGCAGTAACCAATTACCCGCAAATTTAGTTAACCGTTTTAAAAAAACAATACCAATAAGAAATAGACTGTCAGAGACAACTATGCAATGCGAGAAATATGTCGTGGCGGATAAACTCCTTATTATCAATAAAATAATGCTATATACTCCCGGTGTTTAGGGCGGGAAGTACGCCAGATTATCGTACTGATTATCAAATACTTACCCGCCACGAAAAACTATAGATACCCTGAAAAAGGCTATTGAATCGGACTGACGTAGTCTTTCACATCCTGACCGCTGACGGGGTTGCCGCCGAGGATCATCAGGCGCTCGACCACGTTGCGGAGCTCGCGGATGTTTCCGGTCCAGGATTTTTCCTGAAGCATCACAAGGGCTTCGGAAGAGAATTTCTTCACCGGCATTCCGGACTCCGTACTGATTTGATTGACAAAATATTCAGTAAGAAGAGGGATGTCGGACTTTCTTTCGTCCAATGAAGGCACTTTGATGACGATCACGCTGAGGCGGTGGTAGAGGTCTTCCCTGAAGTTTCCTTTCGCGATTTCCTCCTGAAGGTTCTTGTTGGTGGCCGCGACAACCCTCACATCCACTATGATGTCCTTGTCGCTGCCGACCCTCGAGAGTTTCTTCTCCTGAAGTACACGGAGAACCTTCGCCTGGGCGGCAAGGCTCATATCCCCGATCTCGTCGAGGAAGAGAGTTCCGCCGTCAGCCTGTTCGAACTTGCCCTTGTGCTGTTTGATGGCCGAGGTGAAAGCGCCTTTCTCGTGGCCGAACAACTCGCTCTCGATCAATTCCGACGGGATGGCCGCGCAGTTCACCTCGATGTAAGGCATAGCGCTCCGGGCACTCTGCTCGTGCAGGCTTCTTGCCACCAATTCCTTACCTGAGCCGTTAGGGCCGACGATAAGAACCCTGGCGTCAGTCGGGGCGACCTTTGAGATGATGTCACGAACGTGCTGGATAGGCTCGGACTCCCCTATCATCCTCTGGCCATAGACCTTTTTCTTCAGGGTCTTGTTCTCGGAGATGATCGAAGCCTTCTCGGAGGCGTTCTTGATGGTGATAAGGATTCTGTTCAGATCCAAAGGCTTCTGGATGAAGTCGAAAGCGCCCTTCTTGATGCATTCGACAGCCGTGTCGATGTCCCCGTGGCCGGAGATCATCACGATGGCGGAGTCAACGCCCTCGGCGACCATCTTCTCAAGCACCTCCGTGCCATCCATTCCAGGCATCTTGATGTCGCAGAAAATCACGTTGTACCTCTCCTTGTCAACCATCGCCAAAGCGGTCTGACCGTCCTCGGCGACATCCACATCGTAGCCTTCATCCCCCAATATCTCCTTCAGGGAGTTCCTGATGGACCTTTCGTCATCAACAATCAATATCTTCATAAAGATTCTCCTTATTATCCTTGACCAATTCCGCAGACAGACAACCGCCGTACTACAGTCCGAAGGCTACCGCCCGCCTACATTAAACCCGCTTTTGCCAACCGTTCAGCGAATAGTTGAACGGCAGGAAAACGCAGTACAAATATCGGACAAAAATCGGTCATTGCATAATAATTGGGAGTTGTTTCTACTTGCAAAATTGTAAAACAAAGCGACATATTTTTTTCATATTACAAAATTTGATAATTTTGCCGTATGAAACTACCGGACATCATCATAGCCATAGACGGCTACTCCTCAACGGGAAAGAGCACATTCGCCAGACTCGTGGCAGAGCGCTTCTCGTTCCTCTACCTCGACTCCGGGGCCCTCTACCGCGGAGTGACCCTGCACGGCCTTGAGAACGGTCTGATCAGCGGCGACGGAAGCATCGACGAGGCTGGACTGAAGGAAGCCTTGCGCGGACTGGACCTCAACTTCAGGACGGAAGGCACATTCATCGGCGAGAGAAACATCGAGAAGGAGATCCGGACATTGGAAGTCTCCGGCCACGTCAGCCCGATCTCGGCGCTGCCTTTTGTCAGGGAATATGTTGACGAGCGTCTCCACGCATTCGGCCGCGGCAAGCGGATAGTGATGGACGGACGGGACATCGGCACGTCCGTGTTCCCAGAGGCGGAGGTGAAGATATTTATGACCGCAAGCAAGGAAGTGCGCGCGCAAAGGCGCTACGATGAGCTGAAGGCCAAGGGGCAGAACCCTAAGATGGAGGACGTGATGAAGAACCTCGACGAGAGGGACTACATCGACTCGCACAGGGAGGTCTCCCCTCTTTCAAGAGCGGCCGACGCTTTCGTGCTTGACAACTCGGAGATGACTCTGCACGAGGAACTTGTCTGGTTTCAGGGACTGGCGCAGGGACGTTTCGGGATTTTAGAATAGAGATGGGCCTTCAAGTCGAGATAGAGAGCCATTCAGGCTTCTGCGGAGGGGTCATCAGGGCCATCGGCAGAGCCGAGCGTTTCCTGGAGGAGCATCCGGGAGAGACGCTTTACTCTCTCGGCGACATTGTCCACAACGAGGCGGAGCTTCGGAGGCTCGGCGAAAAGGGACTTGTCACAATCGGCAAACCAGAACTTAGGAATATTTCGGAGCGGCCGCTCGACAGGCTTGGGGAGAGATCATTAGAGGACGGCGCTTCGACAGGCTCAGCGACCGACCAACATACAGGTTCAGCGACCGGCCAACATACAGACCCAGGGACCGGCAGACATACAGGCCCAGGGACTGGCAGACCGGCAGACTCAGGGACAGAGCGGTCGCTGAGCTTGTCGAAGCGCACCGACCAATCGAACCACAGGGACAGCAAGGCGACGGTACTCATTCGGGCGCACGGAGAGCCGCCGGAGACATATTCATTGGCGGAGAGGCTCGGGCTGACGGTCATCGACTGCACCTGCCCCGTGGTGCTGAGGCTTCAGAAAAGCATCAGGGAGGCCTACGAGCGAGTGAAGCCAGCCGGAGGACAAATCATCATATTCGGAAAAGTCGGTCACGCCGAGGTCTTAGGACTGCTTGGGCAGGTCGGAGGCGACGCTGTTGTGGTCGAGAATATGCGGATGCTGCTTTCAGCGCTCGAAGACGGCTCAATACGGACCGACAGCCCGATCGAGATTTTCTCGCAGACAACCAAAAGCCCGACTGAATATTCAGAGATCCGCTCTGTGCTTGCGTCGCGCGCCACCGCGGGCTTGATTGAACACGACACAATCTGCTCACAGGTCGCGTCCAGGCATAATGAGCTTTCGGAATTTGCGTCAATGCACGATGTAATCATCTTCGTGTCAGGGACTTCCAGTTCCAACGGAAAGGTTCTTTTCGACCTTTGCAAGTCTAAGAATCCACGTTCACACCACATCTGTGACCCGTCGGAACTGTCGGCCGAATGGTTCTCGGACGGGGACAAAGTCGGAGTCTGCGGAGCGACATCCACTCCGGGATGGCTTTTGAGGCAGGTCGCAGAGGCGATTGCCGGCGGCGGTGGTTCGATGCTTCGACAAGCTCAGCAACCGCAGGCTCACCAACCGCCAAAGTGTAGCTGTCCTAAGCGCGGTCGCTGAGTTTGTCGAAGCGATCGGGACTTGCCAAGATCTCTACACTGCGGCACTTCGACAAGCTCAGTGACCACAGACTCAGTGACCGACTAACCTGTCGAAGTGCCCCGATGAAAGAAAATTTTGCAGGAATATTCACAAATAGTTAACTTTGCGTTCGAATTGATTGCGCTTCAATCTTTTGAAATCTAAATTCACAACATAGTTTTATGGCAACAACAGCAGATTTTAAGAACGGCCTTTATATCAGCTACAACGGCAAGCCTTGCCAGGTAGTCTATTTCCAGCACGTTAAGCCAGGAAAGGGTCCGGCATTCGTAAAGACAAAGCTTCGTAACCTCGAGAACGGCAGAATCCTTGAGAACACCTTCACCGCAGGTATGAAGATCGATGTCATCAACGTCGAGAGACGTCCTTACCAGTTCCTCTACTCAGACGAGGACGGATTCAACTTTATGCACGAGGAGACCTACGAGCAGATCCACCTGCCTCACGATGTTGTCGAGAACTCCGACCTTATGAAAGAGGGACAGCACGTGGAGATGATGTTCGTCGTTGAGCCTGAGGAGAAGTGTCTCACCTGCGAGCTTCCTACCTACGTTACCCTTGAGGTGACCTACACTGAGCCGGCCGTGAAGGGCAACACAGCCTCCACCAGCGCCCTGAAGGAGTGCACACTGGAGACCGGAGCCAAGATTATGGTTCCTCTCTTCATCAACCAGGGAGACAAGATCACCGTCAACACCACCGACCGTTCCTACGGCCAGAGAGTGTAAGGGAATTCCGAGGCTTTCTTTTGAGGCCTGAATATAAAAAACAGCCGCTGACTTTACGCCAGCGGCTGTTTTTATATATTCATTATCAGTTACTTCTTTTCTTCAGGAAGTTGTTCAAGGGAAGCGCTTCCAAAGTCAGCCGAACGGTCGCCGACGCTGCTCTTTCCGAACTCGTAGTCATTTCCAGGAAGGATGGCGTTGAGGGCGATTCCGACTATGGCCGCGGTGGCGAGGCCGCTGAGGGATGTGAATCCAAGGCTGATGGCGTCACCTGCCCCGTACTTGATGCCGATGGCGAGGACAAGGATGATGGCGGCGATAAGGAGGTTTCTGGAGACTGTGAAGTCAACCTGGTTCTCGACGATGTTTCTGACACCGACAGCCGAGATCATACCATAAAGCACGAGTGACACACCACCGATCGTGGCGCTCGGCATCACACCGATGAGAGCCGCGAACTTAGGGCAGAAGGACAGGATGATGGCGAACACCGCCGCGATCCTGATGACTCTCGGATCGAAGACTCTGGTGATGTTCAAAACTCCGGTGTTCTCGCCGTAGGTGGTGTTGGCAGGAGCGCCGAACAGTGAGGCGAGAGCGGTGGCAAGGCCGTCTCCCATAAGGGTGCGGTGAAGTCCAGGGTCAGCGAGATAGTTCTTGCCGGTCGTGGAAGAGATCGCGCACATATCCCCGATGTGTTCCACCATAGTGGCGAGTGAGATCGGGAGAATCGCTATGATGGCGGCGACCACAAGCCCCCAGTCAGGGTTCTTGAAAACAGCGAACGCCGTGTCCTGCCACTTGAAAGGGAGTCCGACCCAAGCGGCCTCTTTAACAGGGGCGAAGTCCACAAGGCCGAAGCAGGCGGCCACAATGTACGAGCCAAGTACTCCAAGAAGAATCGGGACAATCTTGATCATTCCCCTTCCCCAGATGTTGCAGACAATGATGATCGCCACCGCAAGAATAGCGATCCACCAGTTCTGGCCACAGTTGCTGATGGCTGAGCCGGACAGGGTGAGACCGATGGCGATGATGATCGGGCCGGTCACGACCGGAGGGAAGAAACGCATAACCCTCTTGGCTCCGAAAGCGGCGAAGAGTCCGGCGAGGATGAAATACATCAATCCGGCGCAGAAGACTCCGATGCAGGCATAAGGAAGGGACTGCGCGAGAGTCAGTCCTTTGGCCATTCCCATCTGGGTGACGGCGGCGTAACCGCCGAGGAAAGCGAATGACGAGCCGAGGAAGGCAGGAACCTTCAGCTTAGTGCAAAGATGGAAGATGAGAGTTCCGAGTCCTGCGAAAAGCAGAGTGGCTGAAACGGAGAGTCCGGTGATTACCGGAACGAGGATCGTGGCGCCGAACATAGCAAAGAGATGCTGAAGTCCAAGAACGCCCATCTTGCCTGCGCCAAGTGTGCGGGCATCGTAGATTGTCTGGTCTTTTTGTACTTTAGACATAATATATAAGAAATGATTGTCCACTCTACGACCCGCCCCCGACTCGAGCGCGGGGTCGCTCAGTCCGGGATGCAAAGGTAAGTATTTTATGGCGTTTAGGCAATCCCAAAGCCAATAAATGCCCATAATCACCAGCAAAAGCAGACTTTCTCCGGCAAGTCCACCCTTTCTCAAGTCAACGTCCCCTTCATTTACCTGCCCAATGTCTTACCCTTTACGCCTGCCAGCACAGATTCGGTGTCCTCTCGCCTCGGCGCTTCTGCGGTTGGTGAGCCTGTCGAACCACGGTTGGTGAGCCTGCCGAACCACGGTTGGTGAGCATGTCGAACCACAGCGACCAACTTAGGCACGGCTGGCAGGAAATCCACAGGTCTTGGGAACATAAATATGTCCTGTAGGGGTGTGCAGGGGCGTTTCGTGTGGCCGACCCTCCCCTCTTAGGATAGGGTCAGCCACAGAGAACCCGCACAGAAGGCCGTCAGAGGCACATTAGCGTGGCCGAGACTTACAATCTCGGAAATTTTCTGAATATTCTGCGGAATCGTAAGGTGAAAACGGCCACCGAGATGCCTTGGTGGAACATTCAAAGACTTATTCGTTGAACATTTCATTCTACGGATAGCTGTTGCGAACTTTGTGCTGGGAAACAGGATAAATTATGGAAAACTTCAAAGGCAGACTTTCCCCGGCTGGAGGGGACATCAACAAGGGACAAACATCAGAGGAAGGTTCCTTCAATGAATCCAGGCTTGCTATTAATAAGTACGGGGAAAGTTTCCGCAAACAAAACGTCCGGGAATGGACGGACAAGCCTGTCGAGGACTGTTCTCACATCTATTCAGACGGCACGGTCGTAAACGCCTTGTTCGAGACGAGACGGGAAAAGATAGATGCAATGAACACAATCGCCATCCTGGCATATTCTTTCAATGTGAGGATTCTGGTGCAGCAGGTGATGACAACCCACGTCCACATCATCGTTAGCGGTGGCATCTTGGACAGGGAGAGGTTCGCCCGGGAGCTGAGAAGGAGGCTGGCTCTCCTTGCCATAAGCAAGAGGCATAGCGCCAACAATGCGATTATGGTGGGGAATGATCCGATCAAGACAGAGAGGGAACTGATGAACAAGTTTATGTACGTTTACAGGAATGCAATAACAGCCGGGTATCCGTTAATGCCGTGGGAATATGTCGGAGGGCCAGGCGACATATTCTTTGTTCATAAGGAAGGAGAGGAAGGAAGGCTGGTCAGTGAGTTGACCGCCAGGAGGAAAAGGGCGATGTTCCACAGCAAGGTAAGTATGCCGGCAGATTGGAGATACAGTGAGGAGGGGCTTATACTCCCTCGCTGCTACGTTGATGTGGAAAGGGTAGAAAAGCTTTTCAGGACACCCAAAGTGTTCATCGCATTTCTGCATCAGAGCAAGAACGTGGAGGCGGAGATAGCTTTGGAATGTTCTCGGGAATATGTCAGGTCAGCCGCAGAAAGCGAACTGCGAGACGAGTGCAGGAAGAGATGTGTGAATATGTTTGGAAAGGCGGACGTCTCGAAAGCCACCCTTGAGGAGAGGTTGGCGGTAGCCAAGGAACTATGGGGCGATAAACTGACCTATTCGCTGGCGGCTCTAAGCAGAGTCACTCTCGTTCCACAGGGCGTTCTGGAATCGGTTTTCGGCCGGAAAGGGTAAGGGATCTATTGTGAAGCGCAGGGCGCGCACATCAGTCAGGAGTGTTTGAAAAAGTCCACAGACCAGGGGAACACAAATATGCTCTTGTGGTGCGTTCAGATGTGCTACGTGTGACTGACCCTCCCCTCTAAAGATAGGGTCAGCAACAAGCAACAAGTACAGAAGGCCGCCAGAGGCACATCGGTGTGGCCGTAGCCATAAAAGAGCCAGAAAAAAAGGCGGCCGCTTGCTTGCGGTCGCCCGAATAAGAATGAATATTCAAGTATGGATTAGTCCTTGAGAGCCTTTACTCCGAAGAACAATGCGCGAGTCTTAGCGCCAGATGCGGTAGTGATCTTGACATCTGTGTCAGCAGCCAAAGCAGATCCGAGGTTTACCTCATACTTGTCAGTGTCGGTCACTGTCAAAGTAAACGGAGAGTTGCCGGTAGCTCCATCATTTGCAGCCACTGGGACAGTCCCCACAGATTTTCCGTCAACGGAGAACTCCAAAGTAGTAGGAGAACTCTTCCAAGCGACAGCATAGAATGAGACTTTACTCGATCCGGCAGGAACTGTGACTGTGATGTCACCAGTCTTGCTTGATGTACCGATCTTGAGAACCTTCACATTCTCTTTACCGTTGATGGTAGCCAAGCAGTCATCATAGGCGTTGGTACCCTTAGTGTAATTCAGATCTATTGAGTAGTCATCAACACCTGGCTTCGGATCCTCAGGCTCGACGGTGCCGCCAGCCTTGTGCGAAACGTAGAAGCAGCCGTCAGCCTCAACAAGATCCTTGTAAGAAGTCTTGTAGCAGACGATGGTAAGCTCGTCACCCTCCTTGATTCCGAGAGTCCCGAACTGTGCCTTGGCTCCGCCCCATCCGGTTCTCACGCCATAGACATAAACCTCAGTGGTTCCGTCAGTGAGAGCGAAGTTACCATAAGTGTCAAGATCGAACTTAGTGTTAGCCTCGGTACTCTTGGCAACCTTTCCAGAGATCCTGTAGTAAGCGGACTTGTCATCATTAAGGGTGCGGAAGTCAGCGAGAGAGATGTCCTTGACAGCGATGTGATTCTCGATGGTCACATTCTTAAGCTGAGGGCTTCCATTGTAAGAAGCCTTAGGACCTACTACAGTAACGATGTCACCGGCGTTGATGCCCATATTCTTCCACTGCTTTGTCTGCCCTTTGTCATCGAGTACACCATAGACGTAAATCTCGCCGGTGGCATCCTTGATGTAGATGTTGCCATATTCACTGCCCTTGTCCTGAGTGATGTAGCCCGTTGTCCTGTACTGGGTGGCTCCATCCTCAGCAACGAGAAGTTTATCGATTGTGGTCTCGATAATCGCACCCTTCTGCTCAAGTTCAGCCTGTGCTGAATATGTCTTCCCACCGGAAACGGTGCTGAAAGTAAGAGCGGTGGCGCGATCGCCAAGCGGGTTAGCGGCGGCGTTGAAGACAACCGTGGCGTTGTTGCCTGAAGTCTCAATAGCGTTGACGGAAATCCAAGATTTGGAATCATCTGGAACAACAACGGAAATGCCGTCACCCTTGCAGGTCAAATGAACCTTGAACTGTTCGCCTTCAAGAGGAAGAGGCTCATTGTACAATTCAAACTCATTGGTTTCTGGATTTCTGACAGTGACGGAATCAACCTTGATAAGAGATTTCACAAGACTGACAAAAACTCCACCCTGAGCCATCTGAGGAGAGCCGGAGTATTCACCTCTCTTACCCTCAACAGTAAGGAAGTCACCGACTTCCATTCCCAGATCTTCAATATTCTGTCCGGAAGGTGGGCCGAAACGATAAAGGTAAACCGAATACCCTTCATCATCTGAAATAGTCATTGTCGCATTCTTGTAAGATGCGGAGATCTCCTGAATGTTAGTGATGGTTCCGGCTATGCGGTAAACTGTGGAGCCGACTTCAGCCGCAAGGAATTCCTTCAAAGGAGTAACGCTAAGTTCTATCTTTTCGGTCATCTGAAGAACATTGATGATCTGTGACTTGCCGTCGCAGTTCAGGTAGAGCATAGCCGTGTTGGTGGAGGTAGTGGCCTCGGCCTTAAAAGTGACTTCGGTCTCGCCGGCTACGCCTGAAGTAGGGGTGACAGTGACCCATTCAGGAATATCCCCGAACGACCACTCGTCCTTTGCGTTGACCGTGATGGTCTGGCTACCACCTTCAGCAGGGATGGCCACATAAGATGACGACACCTTGACCTCATCGAGATAGCTCTCTATGTTGTCCTCGCAGCCAACCGCGAGAGTCAAAGCGGCCACAAGGGCGGTGAAAATGTATTTAAGTTTCATATCGTCTTGACATTAAATTAGTTGAACATATACTTGATACCAACAGAAGCGTACCAGCACTGGCCGACCGTGTGGTAAGGAACGAATGTCTCTACATTGGCGTTGTAAGCCGCGGCGGTAGAGAATGTTGCGTAGCCCTCATTGTCAACACCCTCGTACTTGAGGATACGTCCCTCTCCGAGAGCAGGATTCATATACTTGCTGACACCCCACTTAGAATTGAAGAGGTTGAGGACGTTCTTGAGGTCAAGGCTGAGCTGGAGAGTATTGGTGGTCTTGCCGATGTTGACCTTGAAATCGTGCTTGTAGCTGAAATCAACCCTGTGTACCCACGGAGAGTAAACGCTGTAAGCTTCAGCGTACTGACCCTGATGTTTGCTCAGGTACTTGTCCTTGTGGACATAGTCCATAAAGCGGTCGCGGTCATCCTCGGACACAAAGCGGAACTCGTTGTTGGCAACCTGAGCGTCCGTAGGGATGTAGATCGAGTCGTAGTTGTAGCCGTCGCCGTTGATGTCGTTGACAGTCATATAAGAGTAGTTGTAACCACCTCTCCAAGTCTCATAGATGAAGCTGAAGTGGTTGCCGGACCTGTCGCTATGGGTAAGGGAGGCGACGAAACGGTCAGGGGTCACATACTGTGAGTTGTGGAGACCCGGCTCGTTTGGTCCGTTGACAGTGGCCATATAGTTGAGTACTGAGGAAGCGTTCGACCCAGGCATACCTGTAAGTTCCTTAGAGACAGTGTGGGTGTAGGCCGCCATAATGTTGAGTCCCTTGACAGGAGCCATATTGATGGTTACGTTGGCTGAGTAGCCATAACCCTTGCTGGTGTTCTCAAGAACGTAGGCGTTAGGCATTTTCTTGGACTCCATAACGACGTTTCCTTCATTATCCTTCACAACCTGGCCACTCTTGTCAACCTTCTCTGTCAGATAGGTGTACTTGAAGTCCTGGAAGATAGGGCGATTGTCGGCGCCGTTGAATCTTGAGAATCCGTCAGTGTCCTTGACACTCCAGTCCCTCAGGCAGACAGCGTTGACGGTCTTGTTGAAGATGCCCTCGGCTGTGATTGTGAAAGGGAATGAAGTAGGGAGAGAGTAGTCGATGGCAAGGGATGTCTTCCAAACCTGAGGCATCTTGAACTTGGTGTCAACAGCGGAGATCTCAGAAGGAAGGGTTCCATCCTCCGGCTTGATGGTGTCAGGATACCCCATAGAGATAAGTTTGTCGTGAAGTTCCTGACGGTTCAGGATCTTTCCTGCAAACTGGGACATATCGGTCTTTGTGCCGCTATTGCCATCAGCGTTAAGCTTGGCCTGATACTGAACCATACCGGAGTTGGTCGGCATATTCGTGAAGAACACGAGAGGCAGACGACCCGAGAAGAGACCGGTGCCACCACGTACCTTGAGGTTCTTGTTGCCGAAGACATCCCACGCGAAACCTACACGAGGAGAGACGGTAAGGCTGGCGTTAGGCCACTTGCCTGTGTCAATGTGCTTTCCATTATAGTCGAGGTCATAGATGGCCTGGTTTCTCATAATGTCCTGATTGCTGAAGAACAGACCGTCAAGACGGAGACCGTAGGTGAGCTTGAAGTTGTCGATGACAGACCACTCGTCCTGGGCGTAGGCTCCAAGTTTGTTGAAACGCACGCGGGCGGCAGGGCTGGACTCTCCATCATAGCCATAAGTGAGGCAGACGATTGAAGGTGCCTTCTCGTTAAGGAAATCGTCAAGGCTGTTGTAGCGGTAATAACCGGTACCGTTTCTCATATAAGAGTTGTCAGCCATCTGATATTCGTAGCTAAGACCGAAAGTAGCCTTGTGATTACCAGCATAATATGTAAGGTCATCCTTGATGGTGGCAACGTTGTTGTGGACACCGTTGTTCCAAGTGAAGAGCTCATAGCCAAGGGCCATATAGGTGTTGGTTCCGGCGGAAGGGGTCTTTCCGTCAGGATCCATCTGACCGCCGTCCATAATGTCGATGAACGGGAAGTCGGATGAGTTGGTTCCGCGGATATCGTCAAGCTGTGAATATGTGGCAAGGAACTGGTTGGAGAGTTTGTCGCTCAGACGGCTATTGAGGTCAAGAGACCAAGTGTTGACCAGATTGTCCTGAGAGTACATAGAGTTTGCGAAGGACATCGCATAGAGAGAGGTTCGTCCGTAAGACGAACGCGAACCACCGTCCATAGAGGATGAGTTCGGAGCGCTCCACCTCTTGTTAAGAGTGTGGTTGTAGCGGACAGCGAGGTGGTTGTTGGCGTTGATGTTCCAGTCGATGCGGGCAAGAATCTTCCTGTTGCTCTCGTCGGCAGGGAAGTTGGTCCAAGAACCGGTGTCGTAGCCGTACTTCTCCTTCACGAAGTTGGAGACAGTCTCAAGGTCAGACAGTTTGGTACGTGAAAGGTATGAGTTCGAATCGCCGATTCCGTCCTCAGAGCCTCTCCAATAATTGGCCACTGTAGGAGTCTTGGCATATTCGTAGTTCACAAAGAAGAAGAGTTTGTTCTTGATGATCGGTCCGCCGAGAGTCATACCGTAGATTGTGTTGCGGTCCTTGTTGCGCGCGCCGGAGATGGTCTCGCCGTCAACAGTGTCACCGCGCATATTCTCATTCTTGTGATAGACGTATGCGGTCCCCTTGAAGGTGTTGGTTCCAGACTTGGTGATGGCGTTCACGCCGCCGCCGATGAAGTTGGTCTGGCGGACATCATAAGGGGAGATGACAACCTGAAGTTCCTCGATGGCGTCAATAGATATAGGGCTGCCACCGCCAGGAAGGCCGTCATTCAGGCCGAAGTTGTTGTTGAAGTTAGCTCCATCAACCGTGAAGTTGGCGGTACGTCCGTCGGCTCCGGCGAAGCTCATTCCGTTTCCACCATAAGGGGAAAGCCTTGTCACGTCAGTGATGCTTCTGCTGACGGTAGGGAGGGCAGAGATCTGAGCGTTGTTGATGTTCGTGGCGGCGCCGGTCTTCTCTACAGCGAACTTGGAGTTGGCGGTAGAGACCACAACGGCCTCGGAAAGCATCTGGGCGTCATCCTTCAACCAGGCGTTCAGGTTGTACGCCTCCGCAAGCTGAAGGGTCACGTCGGTGAAAGTCACTGTCTGGTAGCCAAGGCAGCTTACCTCAACTGAGTAAGGACCGCCGGAACGCATACCGTTGATCGCATAGCGACCTTCTGCGTTGGCGACAGCATAGTACTGTGTACCGGATGGGGTGTGGACCGCGACCACGGCGGCTCCAGGAACAGCGGCTCCGTTAGCGTCAGTCACCTTACCGTTCAGAGAGGACGTGGTGACCTGAGCAAATGCCGTGATTCCGACAAGGGCTGCTACTAATGCGGCAAAACCCTTTTTGAGTAATTGAACCATAGATTTGTTAATAATAAAGTATTGAATTTAATTTATAAATCAAACGGCGTTCAAATCATTCAACTTGCGAAATTAACACTTTTTCTTCGGTTAGGAAAATTTAATTCAGTTTCAATTCATTTATGGTTGAGAATCGTAACGTTTTTGCTTCCGAGGCCTCCCGTGAGAGGCCTTGTATATTCCAGAATTAATCCTTACCTTTGTG
>CAYZKZ010000003.1:0-64440 GCA_964479325.1 uncultured Muribaculaceae bacterium | reverse complement strand
CATCGTCCGATTGGACAGATAAAATATTCACTAATTTAATTCAACCAACAGGTAGTATAGTGTTTCGGTGTCGTCCAGCCCTTTACTTAGGAGCAGAAGATTGTGCGACCAGGGCAAAAGTGCTACGGAGCGTAGCAGTTTCTCATCGTGTCCTGCATAGCGTTCATAAAACTTCTTCATATTCCACAATTGGCGCATTGAGACACCCATTTGAGGATACCGCTCTTTCAGGTCGCTTGACAACTGCTTCACGATGCCGTCGCCATATTCGCTTTCCACTTTTCGCTCGTGTAACAGCCGACCTATCTCCCAATAGGCGGTGGTCACGGATACGTTGATGTGGCGCGCTATGTCCGTCCGTGTCTTCTCTATAGCCGCGACAGCGTCTCGCAGTATTTCGGCATAGCCATTATGCTTTACCGATGGCTGTGTGTCTTTATCTTTTTTGTTCATTTCGTCAATCCATAAACAATGCGAACCCGTTGAGGACGGGGCATGCGAGGGAGGAGGTGATGTTTAGGCGGACTTTCGAGGCGGTGGTCTCGGCGACGGGGATTATGCGCTTGTGGCCGATGGTGGTCTCGGAGGCTATCTCGGCCCAATTACCGTCAGACCCCAAAGCCTCGACGGTGAAGGACTTGACCCTTTGGCCTAAAGGGATATATTCCTGAAGCTGAATGAGATTGAAGGTGCGCTCGCCCTTGAGTGATATGGTTATGGACGCTTCTGTAATGCCGTCCGGAGCGGCCCAGAAGGAGTCATAGTCATCATTCAGGAGGTTGGCGGCCTTGAAGGAGCGGCCTCTGGTGGCGGTCGCCTCCGCTTTCGCACCTTCGGCGAGGTTGTTTTTGAATATCCTGTCGAGGGCGGCCCTGAACTCCATCAGCCTGACAGAATCGACGGCGTTGACGCGGCCTGTCGTGTCCGGCGGAACGTTCAGGAGCAGCAGGGAGTTGCGCCCCACGCTCTCGTAGTATATCTTGAGAAGTTCATCGACCGACTTGACCTTGTCGTTCTCGCTTTCCCTCCAGAACCAGCCCGGACGGATGGACACATCGGTCTCGGCCGGAATCCAGGCGGCTCCGTGGACGTTGCCGATGTTGAGGGTGTCCCTGCAAGGAGCGCCGGCTCCTGGAGTGAATCCTTCCGTGTCCAGCATACCCCAGCAAGTCCGACCCGCCGAGCCTCTCTCGTTGCCGACCCAACGGCAGTCAGGACCGATGTCGCTGAATATCACAGCGTCCGGCTGCAGCTTTCTCACCGTCCCGTTGAACAGCGCCCAGTCATAGTCCTGCCTTTTCCCGTTCGGCCCTTCGCCGTTGGCCCCGTCGAACCACTGCTCGAAGACCTCGCCGTAACCGCCGAGGGCGCTTTCGAGAGTCTTGACATAGACATCGTTGTACTCCGGAGTCCCGTAGGTCGGATCGTTCCTGTCCCACGGAGAGATATAGACCCCGAATTTCACACCGTCCTTGGCGCAGGCCTCGGACAGTTCCCTCAGAACGTCACCCTTGCCGTCTTTCCACGGACTTTTCGCCACGGTGTGCTCGCAGACCGGATTAGGCCAAAGGCAGAACCCGTCGTGATGCTTGCCGGTGATGATGACCCCCTTGAACCCGGCCGCCTTGGCGATTGATGTCCACTGAGAGCAGTCCAGGGCCGTAGGGTTGAAGACATCCTCGGCCTCTGTGCCAAGTCCCCACTCACGACCAGTGAAAGTGTTGGGACCGAAGTGGACGAACATATTCATTTCCATCTTCTGCCATTCCAACTGTTGTTTCGTGGGAACGGGACCGAATGGTTCAGGGGGCAGGGATGAGCCTGTTCCACAGGAGGTGGTGACTATTGCCGCAAGTGCGGCGGCTGCCAGGGTCAAACGATTCATATTCAGTGCTATTAGTGGTGTTAAAGATAAATCAGGGAGGAGGTGCTTTCGGGGTTGAATATCCTCACCGCGGCGTCCCTTATCTCTTCGGCTGTCACGGCCTCGATTGCCTCGCGGTTCTGCCTGTCCGTGAATATCCCTCCGAGTGACATAAGGCTTTTGCCCATTGAGAGGCACTGCGCCTCGCCGTTGTCGGAGCTGATGGCGAGCTGGCCGAGAATCTGCTTCTTGGCCGCCTTGAGTCTGGCGGGGGAATATTCCTCCTCCTGCATCCGCCGGATCACTTTCCTGACAGCGTCCAGACATTTCTCCAAGTTGCCTCTCTCGCATCCGAGGCTGATCGTCATTATTCCGGACTCGGTGTATTGCGAGTAGGAGGTCTCCACCCCATAGACCCATCCGTTCTTTTCTCTTAAGAGGCTGTTGAGCAGGGAGTTGGATGCCGGGCCTCCGATGATGTTGCTCATCAGGATGGCGGCGAATCGTTCCTTGGTGTCAAAGAGGGAAGGGGCGAAGTTGCCGATGACCGCGTTGACCTCGTGGTTTCTTTTTTCCAGGCGCTTGTTGAAGGACGGGCGGCAAGGAATCCCGGTGACGGTACGCTCGGCGCTGACGCGGGTCTCGCCTGCGAAGACCTTCCCCGCCAACTTGACGATGTTGTCCTCCAGGCGTTTCTCATCGATGTCGGCCACTATCGCCAACGCCATATTCCCTGGAGTGAAATGCTCTTTTGAGAACTCCCTCAGCTCTTTTCCGGTGATTTTCCTCACGCTCGCCGCCGTTCCGAGAATCGAGCGTCCGAGAGGGTGTTCGGCGAACAGAGCCTCCTCGAACTTGTCATAGACATCATCGGCTGGGGAGTCCTTGTAGGAGTTGATCTCGTCGATGACCACGCCTTTCTCCACAGCCACTTCATCCTCCGGGAATGTGGGGCAGGTCGCTAATTCAAGCAGGAGGGAAACGGCCTTGCCGAGGTCTTCTTTGAGGACTGTCGAGTGTATGACAATCTCCTCCTTGGTTGTGAAGGCGTTGAGCTCTCCGCCGAGTTTGTCGAGGCAACTGCTGATCACCCGGGCGCTTTTGCGCTCGGTGCCTTTGAATATCGTGTGTTCGGTAAAATGTGCGATTCCGCTGTGGAAATCCCCCTCGTCCCTTGTCCCGCATTTGATGGTCAACGAGCAGTATCCGACCGCGTTGCCACTTCTCTTGACCGCATAACGGAGTCCGCAGTCAGCCGTCCCGACGATCATTTCCTGAGCGATTTTATGGTCTTGATGTCGGCGGACAGGAATCCCTTGCCGCTCTTCGCCGTGATCTTGTGCTTCTTGAAGTAGTACAGCTCGTGATTGTCCGATCCGATGAGCATCTTGTAGCAGATTGATCCGTTGACAGGCTCTGAAGGGGCTACGACATAGCTGACAACGGTGTTGAACGTGCCTTCCGAGAAGATCTCATCGACCTCGTCCTCGTCGTCCTTGATGAGGATGTCCTCGTCCAGTGACCTTTTGGTCTGCTCATCGACCTGCGGGGCGATGTCTTCCGACCAGAAGAATATTCTCTTGATCCTCAGTTTCCTGGTGTCCTTCGCTCCGATGCTGGAGTAGGCTTTCATCTCGGTGTCAGTGAGGCTGATGGTGTGTTCCTGGATGATTTTCAGGAAGGCCGGAAGCATAACGAACTCCCGCCCGGACGGATCCTCGGTCGGACGGAGCGGGAAGCTCACGACCTCGAACATATCGTTGATGTCGGCGGATTCCTCACCGCCTTTGACGAGGGTCAGCATATCGATTCCCGGTTCGGATTCCCTGCGGAACTGTCCTTTCACGACCATCAGGAAATAGAAACTGTCGTTGGACTTCAGTTTCTGGAATTCGTCGTTCGAGCAGAACTCGTAAGGAGTCACCGTCCAGGTCGCGGCCACACTCTCCTTCAGAGCCTCGTCCAGGAACTCGTCGCCGGTGAGTACGACCTTTGTTGTCTTGGATGTGAAGTCCTTCAGTTTCTCCCTTCTTGTCGTGATCTGTACCTGACCTAAGACATCGGTGGTGAGCAGAAGCCCGGCGATGGCCAAGGCCAATAATTTCAATGTTCGTCTCATAGCTTGTTTTTTGTCAATGTTTTCGTTCGTGTTCAAGCCCCGTAATCCGGGACTTGGCGCACAAAAAGTTCCATACTTCGCGCCGTCCGACACAAAAGTACAAAATATTGCGTAAATTTGCCTTACAAAACTTGGCGCGGACAACCACTCCCCGCGATTTGTATGCCGTTATGTCAGACTACATAGTATCTGCAAGGAAATATCGTCCTGACTCATTCGAGTCTCTCATCGGTCAGGACAACATCGCGCAGACCCTGAAGAACTCCATCATCAGGGGAAAACTGGCGCACGCCTACTTGTTCTGCGGCCCGCGCGGTGTCGGCAAGACGACCACGGCGAGAATCTTCGCCAAGGCCATCAACTGTTCCAATCCTTCGCCTGATATGGAGCCTTGCGGAGAGTGCGAGTCCTGCAAGTCCTTTCAGGAAGGCCGCTCGTACTGCATCCACGAGCTGGACGCCGCGTCCAACAACGGTGTGGATGACATCAAGAACCTGATGGATCAGGTTCAGATTCCTCCGCAGGTAGGGAAGTACAGCGTGTACATCATCGATGAGGTGCATATGCTATCGACGGCCGCGTTCAACGCCTTCCTCAAGACTTTGGAGGAGCCGCCGGCACACGCCATATTCATCCTCGCCACCACCGAGAAGCACAAGATTCTTCCGACCATACTCTCCCGTTGCCAGACTTATGATTTCAACAGGATCTCTGTCCCGGACATTGTCAGCAACCTGAGGATGATCGCAGGGAAGGAGGGGATCAACATCGATGACGAGTCTCTGCACATCATCGCGCAGAAGGCTGACGGGGCGATGCGCGACGCTCTCACGATTTTTGACCAGACTGTGGCGTTCTGCGGGACAGATGTCAAGTACGCTGATGTTCTGAAGAACCTCAATGTGCTTGACTATGACTATAGTTTCGCCCTTGTGGATGCTTTCCTCGCCGGAGACTACGGCACGGCTCTGCTGAAATTCGA
Organism: uncultured Muribaculaceae bacterium; assembly: GCA_964479325.1. Classification (GTDB taxonomy): domain Bacteria; phylum Bacteroidota; class Bacteroidia; order Bacteroidales; family UBA932; genus Cryptobacteroides. The sequence goes on along the minus strand of CAYZKZ010000003.1, from coordinate 59,475 downwards.
CGAGATTCTTTCCAAAGGTTTCAACGCACTTCATTTCTGCGCAGCCCTCAGCTCGCATTTCCGGGATTTGATGGTGACGAAGAACGGCGGGCTTGACGCTTTGCTTGAGCTGCCGGATTCGTTGAAGGGCAGGTACGCCGAGCAGGCGGCGAGGTGTTCGCTGAAATTCCTGTACGACGCTTTGACCGTGACCTCGTCCTGTGAGGCGGGGTACAAGCAGGCTGTGAATCCGCGGCTTCACATCGAGTTTGCCTTGATGAAGTTGAGTTTTCTTATGAAGGCTCCTGTGGCCGCCGGCGCTTCGGCAGGCTCAGCGGCCGTCAAGGCGGTCGCTTCGGTCACTGAGCCTGTCGAAGTGACCGCAGTGACCGCAGTTCCCGCTGCGCCCGCATCTGTTGAGGCTCCGAAACCTGTTGAGACACAAGTATATTCAGAAACTGTTTCTCGGAAGGATGATAAGGTTGCGGTCACTTCGACAGGCTCAGTGACCGAAGAGAGTGCAGCGCCTGCACCGTCTGCGTCGGTTGAGGCTCCCGCTCCGAGAGCCAGAAGAAAACCGGTCAAGACCGGGGCGGCGCTTTCCATCAATTCCATAATGGAAGAGGAAGAGAGCAAGAAGACCGTCAAGGAGACTGTTCAGGTGGCGGATGTGATTCCGGAGGACGAGGCTGTCCTTGAGGCCTGGAAGACCATTCCTGAGGAGAACGCCTCAAGTCCGAGACTTGCGAACACCCTTCGTAACGCCGAGGTCGGCATTGTGGCGAAAGACGGCTACAAGGAACTCACGTTCAAGGTGAGCAACGCCGCTCAGGAAAAATGGATCAGGGAGAACCGCCTTATGGATCTGGAAGGGAATTTGCGTAAGAAGGTCGGATCTTCAAGAATCCGCCTTGAGGTCGCTGTCATTCCGATTGAGGAGAAGGCCGTCCAGCCTTACACGGATCAGGAGAAGGCCACCGCTCTTATGGAGCAGAACGGAGAGGTCCAGAACCTTGTCAAGGATTTCGGCCTTGAGACTAAATAATGAGGTAATAGGAGAGGTAATATAGAGGTAATATTAAGTATGAAACTTCGTTGCGAGAATCTCGTTAAGAAATATGGCATCAGAACCGTCGTCAAGGGCGTTTCGATGGAGATCAATCAGGGTGAGATCGTGGGTTTCCTCGGCCCTAACGGAGCGGGAAAGACCACCAGCTTCTATATGATCACCGGGCAGATCGTCCCTAACGGAGGCCGTGTGTTCCTCGATGACGAGGACATCACCGAACTCCCGATGTACAAAAGGGCGCAGAAGGGTGTCGGCTATCTGCCGCAGGAGGCCTCCGTGTTCCGCAAGATGTCTGTGGAGGACAACATTATGTCCGTGATGGAGATGTCGGATATGCCTAAGGCCGAGAGGCAGGAGAGACTTGAGGATCTCATCAATGAGTTCAATCTCTCGAAGGTGCGCAAGAGCCTCGGAATCCAGCTTTCCGGAGGTGAGAGACGACGCTGTGAGATCGCCCGCGCCTTGGCCATTGATCCTAAGTTCGTCCTTCTGGACGAGCCGTTCGCCGGAGTCGATCCGATCGCCGTCGAGGACATCCAGTTCATCATTGCGAAACTGAAGTACAAGAACATCGGCGTCATCATCACCGACCACAATGTGGGCGAGACCCTTGCGATCACCGACAGGGCTTATCTGCTCTATGAGGGCACAATCCTCCAGCAGGGAACTCCGGAATCCCTCGCCAACGACGAGGATGTGCGCACAAAGTACCTCGGCTCAGGCTTCGTCCTGAAGAAATCCGTCTCCGTCGAGCGAGCCAAGGCGGAGCACGCTGCTCTTGAGGCGGCAAAAGCGGCAAAAACCGTCGCGTCTGCTCAAGACACGGCGGCTGAATAATCTTTGAATATACAGATTTCGCAAGGCTGGTAAAGGATTCTTAACCAGCCTTTTATTATTTCCCTTCTTCTTTTGCTATCTCGGCGAGAACTGTTTCCGCTTTGGCGTAGCCGTCAGCAGGGGCTTTCCACATAAACGCGACGACAGCGGCTCCGGCGAGACCGATCAGCACGGAGACGAGGAACACGGAGTCCCATCCGAAGTGTTCGGCGAGGTAGCCGAAAGTCACACCGGAAATGGCGGTACTCGCGTATCCGAATATTCCTAAAATTCCGTTTGCCGTGGCGCACGCGCGCTTTGTCGCCTGCTGCGAGGCTGAGGTGCCTAAGAGAGCCTGCGGCCCGTAGATGAAAAAGCTTGACAGACAGAGGAATATTCCTGAGAGCCAAGGCATCCCGGACGGTGATTTCCAGAACAGGAAGAAGGACAGCGTGGCTCCCAAGGTGCAGATGAAGCAGGTTCTGTGGGCGCGGCTTTTCATAAATCTGTCAGTGAACCATCCGGCCAGCAGCATACCCGCTATGCCGCCCACAAGCTCGGAGACAGCCACGACGGTTCCGGCTGTGGAGATTTCCATCCCCTTGTACTGTGTCAGGAAGGTCGCTCCCCAGTCAAGTATCGTGAACCGCACCACATAGATGCAGAAGTTGGAGACGGCTAAAATCCAGATCAGAGGGTTGGCGAACACCATCTTGTTGACGAAAGCCTTGAAGGATTTCCCGGACAGGTTGTCCTCGGCCTGCTTGTTGTCGCAGGTGTCGGTGCTCTCGTCCTTGTCCATATCCTCGATCTCAGGCAGTCCGACGGAGGACGGCGTGTCTTTCAGGGTGAAGAACAGGGCGACGGCCCCCACAAGGGCTATGGCTGCGGGAACGGCGAAGCAGAGCTGCCAGGCGCTGTAGCCGTAGTGCTTGAGCAGGAATCCGCAGATCACGCTGATGAGTCCGGCTCCGATGGAGTGCGAGGCGTTCCAGATCGACTGCTTTGTGGCCAGTTCCGAAGGCCTGATCCAGTGGCACATAAGGCTGATGCACGGCGGCACGCCCATTCCCTGGAAATAGCCGTTGAGAACCCACAGCGAACCGATGACATAGACGAGCGTCATCGTCGCCTTGCCTTCGGTGTCCAGCACGTTGACGAAGGAGTTCATCGACGGACTGAAGCAGATGGCGAGGTTGGTGGCCGCGGACAGGACCAGACCGAATGTCATCAACTTTCTTCTGCTGAACCTGTCGGCGAGGAATCCGTTGAAGAAACGGGATATTCCGTAGATGATGCCGTTCAGCGTCAGGAAGACTCCCAACTGCACCTTGGAGATGCCGAGTTCCTCTTCCAGCGCAGGCATAACCACGCTGAAATGCTTTCTTACAAAGTAGTAAAGCGCATAGCCGATCATCAAGGTGATGAGGGTGCGCCATTGCCAGTAGTTGTACCTCTTCTCTGTCTGCTTGTCCATTTATATTCAATAATTGTGTTTAATGTAATCCGGCAAAGGTAGCCAATTTTCGTATAAAAGAACTATCTTTGCCAGAATTTCGTAATATGATGACACCAGAACAACAAAAAAAATTCCAGTATTGGCAGTGGCGTACAATCATCGGCACGATGATCGGCTACTCTATTTTCTACCTTGTCCGTAAGAACTTCTCGTTCGCGATTCCGGGCTTGACAGCCGAGTATGGCATCACAAAGGCCACTTTCGGAGCGATCCTCGCGATAGCGAGTTTCATCTACGGCGTTTCTAAACTGGTGAACGGCTTCCTCGCCGACCGGCTCAACGGCCGCTGGCATCTGGTGACCGGCCTGTCGGTCAGCGCTCTCGTCAACATTCTCTTCGGAGCCGGAGCGATGATCTGCGCCTACTTCACGGGAATGACAAACGGACCTAAGTTCGTGCATTGGCTCGTGATCCTGTTCGCCGTGCTTTATGTGATCAACAATATGTTCCAAGGATGTGGTTTCCCTCCTTGCAACCGATTGATAACCCACTGGGTACCACCTCACGAGTTGGCCACCAAGATGTCCATCTGGAACACCTCGCACTCTGTCGGAGCGTTCCTTGCCGCCGTCCTGTGCGGCTACATTATGGGTCACGCCGGCACGGATATGAGCGCAGACCCGGAGATGCGAGCGCGCGTCGCCGAGAACACCGCCAACATCACGTCGTCGATGGATCCCGCCGCGGCGCAGGCCTACGTGGACAGCGCCCTGCACAACATCGGTGCCTGGCAGTGGGCGTTTCTGATTCCGGCGGCCATCGCTGTCCTGGGCGTGGTCTTCATCATCCTGACCCTCAGGGACACGCCGCGTTCGGTCGGCCTTCCTGAACTTGAGGGAACAAAGGTGGCCGACAACAAGGACAAGAAGGAAGACAACAAGGAGTTCAGGAGATTCATCATCGACAATGTGATCAAGAATCCTGTCGTCTGGGTGCTCACTTTGGCGGATTTCTTTGTCTATATCGTGCGTCTGGCCGTGCTTGACTGGGGACCGTCGTTCCTTCAGGAGAGCCGCGGACTGTCACCGACGCTCTCCGCCTGGACCGTGGCCATCTTCGAGGCTTTCGGTGTGGTCGGAATGCTTGTGGCCGGAGTTGTCTCCGACAAGGTTTTCAAGGGTCGGACCCAGAGATCCTGCGCGTTGTGTATGGTCGGAGTGATCGCGTTCCTCACCGTCTTCTGCATCCTGCCGTCATCGACCAATCCTGTTGTCCTGATGCTTGTGCTGGCCTTGGTCGGATTCTTCCTTTACGGCCCGCAGGCCCTTATCGGAGTGATCGCATCCAATCAGGTCACCCGCCGCGGAGCGTCATCGGCCAACGGAATCATCGGTTTCGTCTCCTACCTCAGCCCGATCATCTCTGGATTGGTGTTCGGTCACATCGCCGACAACCCTAAGTTCGGCTGGGAGGGAGTCTTCAAGATAATGATCTTTGTCGCCGTTCTCGGCCTCATCACCTTGCTGACCCTTTGGAACAAGAAGACCGACGGCTACGGCACTGAAAAATAATTGATTCCAAATGAATATGATAACCGCCGCGGAGGGCTTTCTTCCGCGGCGGTTATTTTGTAGGAGAGAGGTCCCCCAAAGTCCCGAAGGGACCGCACCGGAGGTGCGAAGTACCCCTAATAGGGGTCGCAGACGCCGGTCTCGGGGGTTAAGAGGTGAAGCCAAAGGAGGTTGGCCAAAATCTTTTTGGCCAACCTCCTATTTGGCGTCGAATGCGAAAATGTGGGCCTGCTCCGCTCCCCAGGTGGATGTCACCACGAGGCGGAGTTCCTTGGCCTTCACAGGCTCGGTGAAAGTGATCTTCCTCAGGCGCAGGTAGTTGTCAGTGTCCTCGTAGAGGGTCACCCACTCGTTCTTGCCGACTTTCGCCTCGACCTTGAAGCCCTTGGCCATCATCTTAGGCATCTCCACACGCTCGGTGGTCGCCTCAAGCTTGCGCATTCTCTTGCTTCTGTACTTGAAATCGGAATCGAAGATGATGCGGACTCCGGTCAGCTCGACCGGTTTCTTCCAGCTGTAGGTGATGCTCTCGTCGCCCGGAGAAACCCAGACACCGTTGTCCTCACCGTCCCACTTACGGTCGATTCCGTTGCGCAGAGCCTCGTTGGCCTCGGATGTGGTGGCGGACATTGTCAGCTCCGACGGCTTCCTCCATCTGTAAGGAAGCATACTGTCGTCGTCCTCAAGAGCGTCCTGAAGCTCGGCGATGTGGTTCTTGCGGATCTCGGCGGGTGTTGTTCCGTACTTGATCGCGAGAGCCGCTCCAGTGCCGGCCGCCTGACCGAGAAGGGCGCAGGTGGACATCACTCTGGTTGATGAGAGTCCCATGTGGGTGGCGGAGATGTCTCGTCCGGCGAACATCAGGTTAGGTACATTGACCGAGTACAGGCAGTCGAACGGGATTCCGAAACGCTCCGGGGTCGTGTGCTCGACCGAGAATATTCCTTTTCTGTGGAACGCGTCCGGGTGGTGGTTGTCCAGCGTCCATCCACCGTAGGCGATCACGTCCGGGAAGTGTCCCCCTGACATCACATCGTTCTGGTTCAGGATGTGCGGGCCGATGTAGCGGGTGGACTCGCGCTTGCCCGGAAGCGAGCCGATCCAGTCCAGGTCGTAGTTCTTGCAGCGCCCGTCCGGGTTGTTTTTCATATATTCCCAGACCCCGTAGGCGATGCGCTTAAGCTCGTACTGGATGTCGTTGGCGTCGAAGATCGTGTTGATGTTGCCGCCGAACTCGATCCACCAGAAGTTGTTGTCCCTCGGGTAAGGCTTCTTGTAGTTGAACTTGACTCCCGGGATGGTTGACTTCGGTTTGTCGTAGTTGAAGTCGTCGTCGGTGAAGTGGTAGGCCCATTCCGGAGCGGTGAAAGGATGATCCTCATCGGTCTTGCGCAGCTGGAGAAGGATTGAGTTGCCCATCGTCTTAGCGTCGCCGCCCTCGTCGAGGAATGTCTCGTTGAATTCGCTTGGCAGCTCGCGTCCGTGACGGAACTTGGCTCCGGAAAGCCGGAGGATGCCGTCGCCCGTGCAGTCGGCGAAGATTGTCCCCTTGATCAGGTACTTTGTGTAGGCGTTTGTGTTCCAGGCCTTCACGGCAGCGATTCTGTCTCCGTCCATCACCACGTCCTCCACCGAAGTGTTGAGGAGAAGCTTGATGTTCGGCTCCATCACCACGGTCGAGTAGATCGCGTCGTCCCATAGGGTGTAGCGGAGAAGCGGATTGAACCTGAAGTTGCGCAGCTGCATCTCCTCAAGGAGTCCGGCCTCGGCGTTCTGGTCGCCTTTCGCTCCGACAATTCCCATCCTGACCTCGCTGGATGCGTTTCCTCCGAGTACCGGGCGGTCCTGGACGAGAATCACCGTCGCCCCGTGTCTGGCTGCGGCTACGGCGGCGCAGACACCGGACAGGCCTCCGCCCGCCACGACGATGTCGGCGCTCAGTTCCACGTTCTTGATTGTTTTAGAGTTCTGCTCAGTGAGCATTCCCTGTGCGTTGGCGGTCAATGTCGCCAAAGTCGTCAAAGCCATTGTGGCCAATGCTTTGAAAATTCTTTTTGTCATCTGAGTCTTCATTTTGGATTGTACCTCAAAATTAACCAATTTTGCCGGATGCACAATGCTTTTTTTCTGTATCTTTGTAAGTTGTTTTGACCGCCATAATGGTCATAAGAATATTATCGACAATTAAATCAGTAACGTAATGAAGACAGCGATTCAGTTCGGTGCGGGGAACATCGGGCGCGGGTTCATCGGAGCGGTGCTCTCGGAATCCGGTTATCAGGTGGTGTTCGCGGATGTGAACAAAGAGATAGTTGACAGAATCAATGCGGACGGACAATACACCGTGCACATAAAGGATGTTGAGAGCGAGGATGTCCTCATCTCAGGAGTCTCAGCGGTGGATTCATCGACTGACGCGGTGGTTGAGAAGATCAAGGAGGCCGAGCTGATCACGACGGCTGTGGGCCTGAGGATTCTTCCTTTCATTGCTCCGGCGATCGCCAAGGGAATCGTGGCCCGCAAGGAGTCCGGAATCGAGTCGCCTCTGAATGTCATAGCCTGTGAGAACGGCCTGATGGCCTCTTCACGTCTCAAGAAGGCGGTATATTCACATCTGGATGATGTGCAGAAGGAATGGTGCGCCGCCCACGTCGGCTTCCCGGACTGCTCGGTTGACCGCATCGTCCCTCCGGTCAGGAGCGAGAATCCTATCGATGTGGCCGTGGAGAGATTCTACGAGTGGAATGTTGAGAGGAAGGCTTTCGTCGGACCGGTTCCGGAAGTCGTGGGAATGAATATGGCGGACAACCTTCTCGCCTACATCGAGAGGAAGTTGTTCACACTCAACACAGGACACGCCATCACCGCCTATCTCGGCAAGCTTAAAGGCTGCTCGACGATTTTGGAGAGCATCAGCGTCCCTGAGGTCTTTGATGTCGTTCGTTCGGCTATGCGTCAGAGCGGAGAGGCTCTGGTAAAACAGTTCGGCTTTGACCACGACGCCCACTTCAAGTACATCGAGAAGATTCTTGGCCGTTTCCACAATCCTTTCCTTCAGGATGATGTGAACCGTGTCGGCCGTGAGCCGGTGCGCAAGCTTTCGCCGGATGACAGACTGGTCAAACCGGCCGTGACCGCGAAGGGATTCGGCCTTCCTTACGACAAGATTCTGCTCGGAGTAGGAGCAGCCCTGCATTTTGACAATCCGGAGGATCCGCAGAGCGTACAGATGCTTGAGATGATCAAGACAAAGGGTCTGGAGTCCGCTGTCAGCGAGATCACCGGAATCAAGGCCGATGACCCGATGGTCGCCGAGATCGCCGAAGCCTACAAAACAGTTGAAAACATCTGATGAATATGCTCGTGAATATGCTCAAACGAATATTCTTCTCCCTGTCGCTGCTCATCGGAATCGCAGTGGCCACCGCGGCGCAGGTCAAGGTTGACTGCGGCCCTTATCTTCAGAATGTTACCGAGAACAGCTTCACTGTTGTCTGGACCACAACGGGACCGGCTGTCGGTTGGATTGAGCTCGCTCCGGATGACGGCACGCATTTCTACAATGTTGAGAGACCTAAGTACTACGATCTCAGGGGTATGGGACGTAAGCCCATCGGAACTCTCCACAAGGTGACTGTCTCAGGGCTTCAGCCTGGCACGACCTACCGTTACCGTGTGATGTGTCAGGGTGTCATCACTGCCGAGAACAGGGCAAGGATCATCTACGACCAAGGCTACGGGCTTGACCTCAAGAAGAGACCGACCAAAGTGACGACAAGAGCCCTTGACTATGACAAGGTTAAGTTCTCCGTGGTGAATGATATGCACGAACACGACTCTGTGATGCAGGTGCTGTTTAATGATGCTAAGGACAAGTATGATTTTGTCTGTTTCAATGGTGATATGACATCGGCTGTAGATAGCGTTGCTGAGATCGGGATGCACTATATGAAGACCGCGTCCAAACTTTTCGCCTCGGACACACCGCTTTACCTCTGCCGCGGAAACCACGAGTACAGAGGAAATGATGCCATCAAATACACCGAGTACTATCAGACTCCGACTGGAAAGACTTACTACACAGCGTCCTACGGTAAGTATTTCTTCATATTCCTTGATTCCGGTGAGGACAAGGTGGATAGTGACATCAGAAATTTGGGCATTATGATCACCGAGGACTACCTCAAGGAGGAGGCTGAGTGGCTGAAGGGTGTCGTGGCCAGCGACGAGTACAAGAACGCCGCTGTCAGAATCGCCTTCTGTCATATTCCTCCAGGGGAAAATGGATGGCACGGCAATGCGATGGTCAGCAAGTATTTCGTTCCGACTTTGAACGGGACGGGGCTTGACTTGATGCTTTGCGCTCATATTCATCGCTACCGTTTCAACGAGGCGGGCACGATCGGGACTGACTTCCCTGTGCTTTGCAACGCCAACCGTCAGCGCCTTGACGCTGTCGTTGACAAGAGCGGCATCCGCCTGGACATCTTCGACGAGAACGGTGCAAAGGTGAGGAGTATGAGATTTGACAAGAAAAATTAGGTTGATGAATATTTTAAAAGGGCGGTTGATGAACTCAACCGCCCTTTTTTCATTGTCTTTCCGCCTTGGAGACTATTTGATTCCGTATTTGCGGAGAATCTTCTTCAACGGCTTCTCGATGGATTTCGCCCAAAGGGTGTAGCCGTAGTCGGAAGGATGGACTCCGTCAACCGTGGCCTCGTGGTTCTTTGCCGTGGCGCAGGTCGTGGTGATGTAATAGACGTTGTCGTACTTCTTTACCGCTATCTTCATCAGGCTGTCGGCCATCGCGGTCTTGACGGTCTCGTTGTGGTCTCTGTCCGTGTTGAAGTTGCGGTACTCACGGTAGATCGTGCGCTGGAAGATGAGCGGAATTCCGGGATGAGCCTTCTGGATTCTCTCGATGAACGGGAAGAGTCTTTCCTCGATCATTGGGGCTTCAGGGTTGGAGAATCCGTCGAACACGAGAGCATCTATGTCAGCGGCGCAGAGGACGTCGGCGAAGTAACTTTGGAGTTTGGAGTTGCCGGCGCATCCGAGGCTGAGGAACTGGAGTCCTGTCATTCTGCTGAGCTGGTCAGGGTAGGACATTCCCGCTCTGGATGTGCTTGAGCCGTGGGTGAAGCTTGAACCGAAGATTCCGATTCTGTGGCGGAACGGGTTCTCGATCGCTTCTATTACCGAATTTTTCTCCGTGCCGATCTTTATTGAGGATTCCTCGCTGAAGACCGGCAGGTAGAGCAGGCACTCGTGCATCGTCCCGTCCATATTCTTGATCAGTGTGACATTCTCGTCCGGCTTGTTGTCTTTGGCGACCGCCGAGGCTGCCCAGAGCCATTGTCCGTCCTTCCTGATGTAGAGGTCGTAGCCGCGGGCTGACAGTCCGCCGGTGTTCACAGGGAAACTCCTGTCGCGGTACTCGGTCTTGATGGTGATTGTCTTGGAGTCTGTCCTGAAGGCTACAGCCAGTCCCGCCGACATCCTGACCTGCTTGTTCTCGCTTTTGGTGAATCCTTTGAATTTCACGGTGTCAACCCTGTGGTAAGGGTTCGGTGTGTCCGTCATCAGCTTTCCCACCATTGTGAGTCCTGAGGCTTCCGTGAAGTTGTAGTCGTTCTTGCTTTGCGCCGTGGCTGTCAGAACGACAAGAGACAGCATTAGAATCGCCGCTGCTGTTTTTTTCATAATGCTTGATGAATTGTGTTATGTTATGATTTTTGCATAATCCCGTAATCCGCGGCAAAGTTACTGAATTTTCTGAATATCCTGCATCTGCCCTGTGAAAGCGAAAATTCGGAATTTATTGTAAAAATGCAATAAATTCCGAATGCTTATTTTGTTATGCCATCATTCAACAGAAACTGGTATAGTCCCATAAATGTAACTCCGTTCTCGTCTTTGTATGTTACGATGTCATCTCCTTGAATGACGATCTTTTGGAAAGAATCACCGATTTTTTTGAACGATCGTGTCTCTTGCTCTCGCTTTTCAGGGGTTGACAGGTTGTAGGCTGACTGGATGTAGAATTTGTCTATGCCGTCAGTCGCGATGAAATCTACTTCATATTGTGTATATTTTGATTTCCCCTCGACATTTTCCCTTGATTCCAGCATCCCGACATCGACGAGATATCCTCTTGCCCTTAACTCGTTGTATATGATGTTTTCCATAATGTGGCCTTCATCCTGCTGTCTGAAATTCAATCTTGCGTTCCTTAGTCCCGGATCGACGCAATAGTACTTTTTGAAGGACTTGTAGTACTCTTTCCCTTTTATGTTGAACCTCAGTGCCCCTTCGAATAGGAATGAGTCACAGATGAAGCCGAGATAGTTTTTGACGGTTGCCTCGTCGCACTTTATTCTTTTCAGACTCTGTATGCTGTTGGCGATTTTTGTCGGATTGGACAGCGAGCCAATCGATGAACATAGGACATCCGTAAGTGTTTCAAGGGCATCATCTTTCTCGATATGATACCTGTCTTTTATGTCAGTGAGGTAGGTCTTGTTCCATAGGCCTTGCAGATATAAGGCTTTCTGGACAGGTGTCTTGAAATTCCTGAGTCCCGGCATACCGCCGTAGGTGTAGTACTCGCCGTACAACTCTCTGAGTGATTCTGTCCTGTCGGAAGAAAACTCTTTGAAAGAAAATGGGTTACACCGTATTTCCTGTCCCCTGTCCCTAAAGATTGTGTTTATTTCTTTGGACAGGAATTTCGCGTTGCTCCCGGTCACATAGACATCAACGTTATCCCTGTTCCGCAGGCCGTTGACAAGTCTTTCGAATCCATCGACTTCTTGGATCTCATCCAGCATCACATAATAGTCCTTTGACTGATCCGTGATTTTGCTGTACAGAAAATTTTTCAGTTTTTCTTTGTCCCTGAGATCTCCGCCATTTTCGTCATCGATGTCCAAAGATACTATGATGATGTTTTCGGGCGGAACGCCGTCATTGACGAGATAGTCTTTATACAGTCGGCTGAGCAGCCAGGATTTCCCACATCGCCTTGGTCCGGTTATGACTTTGACAAATCCGTTCATCCTGCTGTCAATCAGCTTGTTGAGGTATAACGGTCTTTGTGTGTATTTTGCTGTTCCTCCCATATTTTCGGAATTTTATGTAAAATTACAATAAATTCCGAATATTGCAAATCCCTTGAATTCTTTAGCGGCTTTAGTCTTGGTAGGCAAACTGAATTTTCGGGATATCCTACACTATAAAATGAATATGAATGCGGCTAATAAAAAAAGGATGGCCGGGCGGGCCATCCTTTATAATAGAGAATATGTGAGTTCTGATTACTCGCCGTACTCTGCGTTCAGCACGTGGGTGCCGGCTTTGAAGTTTGTCGGGCCGTTCAGATAGTCCTCGAAGTTGGACGCTGTGATGGCTGTGCCGTTTATGCTTCCGGAAACCTTTATAGGACTTGCGGTTGTTCCGAGGGTTATACCGTATTTGCTACCGTTGAACTTACCTACAATCATTCCGGATGTGGCTGGTGTGCCGCCGGTAAGGGTACACTTCACAACGCAGCCTTCTCCAGTTGTGTGAGCGGCGTTACCGATGTTACCGATGAGTCCACCCATTCCATCTACGGTTGATTTGGCTGTGACTGTTCCAAGAGCCTTGCAGTTCTTGATGACGTGGCCCTGTGAGTGGAATCCGCAGAGGCTTCCGATCACAGAAGTGTTGTTGCCGGATTCGAATACGACATCACCCTCATTGGAGCATCCTTCCATATTACCGGTTCCGCCCTGCACTCCACCTACACGGCATTTGCCCTTTCCGGTGAATGTGACGGTTCCCTTGTTGACGCTGTTCTTGGTGTAGATCTTCTGTGCGCCTTCAACGCCTGGCCAACCAACGATGCCACCCAATGCACTGTTCGCCTTGGCTGAATCGTTGTGAAGAGTAACCTTGCCTTCGTTGACGCAATCGGTGATGTTGGTGGATGCCTGTCCTGTAGCGAAGTAGTCACCGCCAGAGATGCCGCCGACAATAGCGATGTAGTTAACAGAGGATTCAGCGCCGTTTGAAGTGGCTAATTTTGTGTAAACCTCTCCATAGTTGTTGCACTTGGTGATGTCGCCATCAGGAGCGCCTGCGATACCGCCGACACTGATTCTTTGCTGGGTGGCAGTCGCGTTCTCCATAGCGCTGACGGTGAAGGAGACCTTTCCGTTATTGTTACTGCTTGCGACATTGAATCCATTTCCTCCAAGTCCGGCCAGACCGCCTATGCAAGGAACAATGTCCTTACCTCCTATGGTTGAGACTCCGCCAACGTATTTGCTGCTGACAGTCACTGCACCTGTGTTGGAGCAATCGGACATCGAACCTGCGAGATAACCGGCGATACCCGCGACAGCGGCACCATTGATCTGACCTGTGGTGGTAACGCTGATGGTCGCCGCGTTGGAGCAGTTCAGGATGTCTCCCGTTGACTGTGCCGCGATACCTGCGATGCAGACTGATTCGGAGAAGTCGTTTGCTGAATATGCCACATTAGCCTTGTTGTGAACATTGCTGATTGTTCCGGTGTTGTTCAGGGTGATTGGAGCGAAGACAGCGGCTGGCGTGAACGCGCAGCTGGCGTCGATCGTGAGATCCTTGACGGTTCCGTTTACCTTGTTGAACAGGGCGTGGTCGGAAGTCCAGTTCTTGATGCTCTTGCCGTTGCCGTTCAGCACACCGCCGAATTCGGCTACGACCGGAACATCAACACCATTGAGGTCGAGATCTGAGTCAAGAGTGATCACGTCAGAAGGAGAGGTGAATTCCGCTCCGTAGGTCATCCACTCGATGAACGTGTCATTGTCGGAGATTGACATAGGATACTTATAGTCCACGCTCTCTGTCCTGAACTCCTGATAGTAAGGCTTCTCGGACTCGTAATCTCCTGCGACAGCCACAACCTTGATGATGTACTGTGTGTTGACGGAGAGACCGGTAAGGTTGAACTCAGGAGTCTCCTGCTCGATGTACTTGTAGTCGGCGTCGCCGTTCTGCTTGTAGCCGAGGCGATAGGTCTGAGCCATTTCCTGGGTCTCGAACGTGAACGATGCCTTGACTTTGCTGATTTCCTGACTCTTGAGTACAGGGGTGGCAAGCTTAGGCACACCGTAGGATGTGACTTTCACTTGGACGCAACTGAGGAGGAAACGCTGGTTGCCGGTCTTTCCATCAGGGCGGACGGCTCCGATGCCGATACGTGTGCCAGGAGCCACGTTGGCGATGGACACTGTCTTGGTCTCCCAAGTCGGTGTAGTGTTCTCGTCTTTATCTTTCGGAAGATCCGCCGCCACGGCAGGACGGTCAAGTACAGTTACTTCCTTGACAGTGGCTCCGGTCAGTGTCCCGTAAGATGTGGACTGTGACTGGTCGGCGGTGCCGCCTGTGGCGGTGTAAACCGCCAATGACTTGAAGTCGGCTGAACCAGCCTCCTTGATTGCGCCTTTCTCCCACATTGAGGAGACTGTGAAGCTGACGCTGACGGTAGCGAGGCCGCTGAGGTTCGTGAGCTCAGGCGTGAACACGATAGGAACTCCTGATGCGGCTCCCATCTGGAACATACCTGTACGTATGCAGCAGTCACCAAGAACAGATGCCCCTGTTCCGTCCTTCAGACCGTGTATGATCGCCCAGTCCTTGAAACGGGAATTCTGTACGGCTCCCTTATTACCTAAAGTGTTGAAGAAACCGTGGTTTCCGTCTGTCCAAACAAGGTCGGCTCCGTCCCATTCCCCGACAGTAGGGTGTGGTTCGTTCTTCCCTGTGTTGCCAGGAGCCGGGCTGAAGTCCATAGCGTAACCGCCGAAGTACAGCTCGCCGAAATCCTCTGATAGAGCATATTCACCGGCATTTACTTTGGCCTCGCCTACGGTGACAATGTCGAATGCGCTGGTCTTGGCCTCCAAAGGCTCGGAGACAAGTCCTGTGTTGGTGTCCTGGCAAGTGAACCAGTACGGAGTGTCTGGGGTCAGGTTGGAGAAAACAATCTTCGGCTGCCTGTCCGCGATCTCATATTTCTTTATTGTCCATCCATAGACAAGTTCCTTGCAGTCGGAGTCCTTGTAAAGGGCCACCTTGACAGGGATGGCGGCATCTTTGGTGATGTTCTCAAAGCCATACTCTGTCCACTCGAATATGAGCTGACCTGACGCTTTCGTGGCCAGTCTTGTTGTCGGAGGCACACCGTTGACTATAACGAAACCCTTGCCGCACTGGATGACAGTTGTCTTCACAGTCTCGCCGGCCTCGTCGGTCGCCTCACCCTCGGCCACAGTCCATTCGGCTAGATGTGTGGCCTCGCCTACGACATCATATTCGGCGAGAATCTTAACCTGATACAGTTTGCCGGACCTGAGGTCGCTGTAGGTTTTCTCGAACGAGCTTTCCTTGGAAGGATCGACCACCTCTGTGTCAAGGACCTTCTGGCTTGTGTAGTCGATCAGAAGAACGATTACCCTGTTGGCGGAAGCCACTGCCGAGAGGTCGGCCTTGGCTGTGAACTCGGTTGCGTCCTCAGGGCAGTTGACAGCGATGCTCTCGACCGAAGGCTTTTTCGAGTCCTTGATTCCGTGTCCGGCGACGAACACGGCCGGGTTGCCCTCTGAGTCCTTGGCGAAAGTCCAGCTTGAGAAGACGGCCCCGTAGTTGACGCGGAGACGGACATATTTCTCGGTGTATTCGCTGATGCCTTTGGTGAAGATGGCTCTTGCGACGCCATCGGTCCCGACATCTGATTTCTTGATGGTCTGGATGACATCGTCGTACGTGTTCACTGCGTCATCCGTGTTGTCGCAAACCTCGATGCTGTAGGATGTCGCTCCAGCGGCGATGGTCTCGCCAGCGCTCCAGCAGAACGCGAGGTTGTTGGCGGTGCTGTTCTCCGTGTCGTAGCGGAGGTCGCTTGGTACCAGTCTGGACTGATCCTCACCAGCGGTAAATTCCTCCTGGCAGGAAGCGAGGAGAAGAGCGGCTCCGGCGAGAGCACCGACTATTAATTTGATAGATTTCATACTGATTAAATCATCTGATTCGTTAAACGTATATCAAACTTCTGTGGTTACATCAAAATGTTGATGTGTTGATGAGAGTAAATAATAAGAATAACAGAGATTAAGACTTCTCCCCGTTACGCATCAGAATGTCTGATGAAAAGTCGGATACGATGATCCAGATGCAAATCCAAACGCAAAATTACTGTTTGTTTTTGGATTCTGCAACGTTTTTGATTACATTTGCATCGCAAGAGCGGATGTGCGTCGTCTCTTGTGATCAGTTTTTGGTCAAGGCGGGGGTTCTTCCTTCGCTGTTATATTCGCATAAAATGGTTCAACACCCCGTTTGATAATAATTAAAAATATGGTACAATAAAAAGTTCCCCTGCGTCAGCATTCCGAAAAGATTGCCGGAAAAGATTGATTCAGTGCAGATCCAACGCAAGCAACATTCAATCAAATCTTTTGAGAGAAGCAAATCTTTTGGAAATATTATGGAGCATTATTTCAAGAAAATACTGTTTGTTGTCATCTCCATCCAGATGGCTCTGCTCAGCGCTTTCAACGTGGCCGCACAGACGGTCAAGGTGTCTGGAGTGGTCAAGGATGCGGTGACAAACGAACCGCTTATCGCGGCTACAGTGATGGTCAAGGGGACCACCAATGGAGTCTCGACTGACGTTGATGGAAAATATTCCATCCAGGCAAAGCCGGAGGACATCCTCGTTTGCCAGATCATCGGCTACAAGGATCAGGAGACTAAGGTAGGCCAGAGAGCGGTCATTGACTTCGCCCTCGCCGAGGACAACCAGATGCTTGAGGCCACGGTTGTCGTGGGTTACGGTACCCTAAAGAAGACCCAGCTCGTGGGTTCGGTCGAGAACCTTGACGGCGACGCCATCGTCGATCGTCCGAACGCCAATGTGACCCGTTCCCTTCAGGGACAGATCGCCGGTCTTAACATTGTCCAGACCGACGGTAAGGCCACTCACTCAGGTAGCATTTACATCCGTGGTAACGGAACATCCTACAACACGAGAAAGAACTTCAGCAGCAGCGCCGCCGGTTCCTCTCACTCAATCGGTAGCGAGGGATCAGCCCTTGTGCTGATCGATGGCGTCGAGGGTAGCCTCTCACAGGTCAACCCAGCCGACATCGAGACTGTGGCCGTGCTGAAGGACGCTTCATCCGCCGCGATCTACGGAGCCCGGGCCGCCTACGGTGTGATTCTCGTCACGACCAAGAACGCCGACACGGACAAAGTTTCCGTCACCTACAACGGTGCGTTCTCCCTGAACAGCCGTATCGTCAAGTGGGAGGACAACATCGTCACCGACGGCCTTGAGTGGACGGAAGCGTTCTATGAGTTCTACGGCAACGACACGCGTGTGCCAGGATCTTCCGGTAAAGTGCCTACTACGATTAACACACAAAGTGTCGCTATGGATGGCACGAGCTATCTGGAGACTATCAGGGCTTTGAGGGCCGCAGGTTACGATTCTGTCTATGGCGGTGTCGGTTCAGCAGGACAGTACCTCTATTTCGGCAACTACAACTGGCTTGACCACGTTTATAGGGACTACACGACTTCCACGACGCACGATATCGGTGTCAGAGGCTCTACAAAGAAATTGACCTACAACCTCACAGGCCGCTACTTCAACCAAGGCGGAATCTATAAGATCGGAGACGAGAACTACAACACGTTCAACATCCGCGCGAAGGCCAAGGTTCAGATCAACAAGTGGCTTTCGCTTGACAACAACACCTCTGTCTTCCGCAGCAAATCGACCCAGCCTATGTTCACCACAAGCTCTGTCATCGGTCACCAGATTGACCAGCACGGCGCGCCTGTCCTTGTGCCTTACAATGAGGACGGCACCTGGACTTTGGCGGGTGTCAAGACCGGCTACGCCTCCTTCTTCGAGGGCAACACCGGTCAGGATGACTCTAATCTCGTGGTGAACTCTACCATCGGCCTGACGATTGACATCATTCCTGAGGTACTCAAGGTACGCGGAGACTTCTCCTACAAGGCCACCCGTCGCTGGAGAGAGCGTTACCGCGCCCCTCTGTCATTCTACAGTAAGCCGGAAGTCGCCACTGAATATGTCACCCAGGCCGGTTCCTACAAGAGCCGCTGGACCTACGACACAGACTACATCACGGCGAACACCGTCCTCACCTGGACTCCTAAGCTGAACGAGAAGCACGACCTCAACGTCGTTGCCGGATGGAATCTCGAGGATTACAACTACGACCGCTTTTATATGCAGAGACTGGGAATGCTCTTCCCTGAGAAGTACCAGTCATTCGAGTTGTTCGACGGTGAGTTCAAGACCGAGCAGAACGACAGCAGCTATGGCATCATCGGCTTCTTTGGCCGTGTCAACTACACACTCCTGAGAAGGTACATCTTCGAGGCTTCAGCTCGCTACGACGGGTCATCTAAGTTCCCGACGAACTCTCAGTGGGGTCTGTTCCCCTCATTCTCAATTGGTTGGCGTGTGTCTGAAGAGCCTTGGATGAAGTGGTCCAAGAGCTGGATGGACAACCTCAAACTCCGCGCTAATTACGGCTCGCTCGGCAACGGTACCATCTCACCGTACTCATTCCTTGAGACTATGGGCATCAGCAAGTCCAGTGTCATCTTCGATGACAAATACGAGAACTACACCACGAACCCGTCAGTCGTGCCTTCTACCCTTACCTGGGAGACCGTCACCACCTACGATGTCGGTTTAGACTTCGACCTTCTCAAGAGCAGGCTCTCTTTCTCAGGAGACTACTATGTAAGGAATACCACAGACCTTATCACCACCGGCCCTGAACTTCCGCAGATCTACGGAGCGAGCGCTCCTAAGGGTAACTACGCCTCCCTTCAGACAAAGGGATGGGAACTCACCCTTTCCTGGAGAGACTCCTTCAAGGTGGCCGGCAAGGACTTCAACTACAGCATCAAGGGAAGTGTCTGGGACACCAGAACCTGGGTTGACAAATACACCTCCACCTCCGGTGACATCCTCGACTACTACACAGGCAAGGAACTCGGTGAGATCTGGGGCTTCCGCACCGACGGAATCTTCCGTTCCAACGAGGAGGCCAACGCTTGGGCGACGGACACCTACCACAAGAACGGATCCAACTTCCGCGCCTACGCCGGTGACCTTAAGTTCCTTGACCTCAACGGTGACGGCAAGATCGACTACGGCAAGGGTACTCTTGATGACTGGGGCGACCTTGACAGAATCGGTAACACGACTCCTCGCTACCAGTACGGTGTGAACCTTGACTTCAAGTGGAACGGCATCGGACTCGCGATGTTCTTCCAGGGAGTCGGCAAGCGTGACTGGTACCCTATGGTCGAGACAGCCTACTTCTGGGGACAGTACAACAGGCCTTACAGTGCCTACCTGATGAAGAGTCAGACCGGCGACAACTACGCTCAGATCGACTACAGCACCGAGAACTGGGTTGTCACCAACTACGACAAGAACCCTTACTGGTCAAGACGTGTGGGCTACAGCGCCAACCGTAACGTCGGACCTCTCACCGTCGAGAACGACCACTACCTCCAGAACGCGGCCTACATCCGTCTGAAGAACCTCACGATTGACTACACTGTTCCTAAGAAACTCATCGAGAAAGCTCACCTTCAGGGTCTGAGGGTTTACTGCTCGATGGAGAACCTCTGGACCTGGTCTCCTATGTTCAAGCACACGGATATGTTCGACCCGGAGGGAATCGGAGTCGGTGACTCCGACTTCGACAGCACATCCAACACGGGTCTGGGAGGTATCGGTGACGGTATGTCATACCCTATGCTCAGAACCATCACCTTCGGTGTCGGTCTTACATTCTAAAATTAAGCGGAAAAACGATGAAAAAAATAATATATTTACTGACAAGCGCGCTGATGGTGTCTTCTCTGGTGTCCTGCGAGGGATTCCTGTCAAGAGACCCAATCAACAAGTTCAATGCGGAGACTTACTTTCAAAGCGAGTCAGAGTTGGAGATGTACGCCAATGGTATGATCAACTCTTGGCTTCCGAACTATTCGGAGACCACAGGAGGTGATGCCTACAACGACTTGATCGCGACAAAGAACAGTACAGACTTCTACCGTCCGTCTTCTAATTGGAGTTCTTCAAAGCAGACCGGATGGGCAAATAGTGACTGGAGCTTCCTCCGCAGGGTGAATTATATGCTCACCAGGATGGACAAGGCCAAGACCAAGGTGGATGAGAACATCTACAACCACTATGAGGGCGTGGCTCGCTTCTGGAGAGCAATGAAATATGTCTCCAAGGTGAACACCTTCTCAAACGTGCCTTGGGTTGAGCAGTACCTCCAGCCGTCGGATTCCACAGTTCTTTACGGGCCGAGGGACGACAGGGAATATGTCTTCCACAAGATCCGCGAGGATCTGGAGTTTGCCGCCACCAACTGTATGGCCGACAAGTTCCACACCGACGGACGCGTGCGCATCGACAAATACGTTGTCAATGCATTGGCCTCAAGGTACTTCCTCTACGAGGCCACATTCAGGATGAACGTGGCTAACAACCCGGCGACCGGAAAGCCTTGGACCAACGAGTACGAGACTGTCAATGATCTCCTTGAACTTGCCGCCAAATGCGCCAAGACAGTCATTGACGAGGGCGGTTTCTCCCTTATCAAGGATTACTCCTCACTTTTCCTGAGCAGCAAGATTCAGAAGGACGAGGTGATCTGGGGACGTTCCTACAGCGGAGACCTCAACGTGCGTCACGGCCTTACCAGATACTTCCACTCATCTACCCTTGGACAGCAGTATTCCGGTACCAAGGATCTGGTGGATATGTTTATGAAGACTGACGGTAAGCCGATCGATGTCGCCGCCGGTGACGACAAGAAATTCATCACTGATGAGTTCGAAGGCCGTGACCCTCGTCTTGCCGCCACGGTCCTCGGCCCTGGACACGCCATCAGCAACTCTGCTTCGGCTAACGAGACGATAGACTTCACTTTCTGCAAGACAGGCTATATGTTGACAAAGTGGTCGGTTCCGGATGAGACCCATTTCCAGAATTCCATCGATGAGAACTCGCTTCCTATCGTGCGTTATGCCGAGGTTCTCCTCAACTACGCCGAGGCGATGAACGAGCTTGGCAAGATGGATCAGAGTGTCTGGACATTGACTGTGGGCGCACTCCGCAAGCGCGCCGGCATCACAGACATCTATCCAGGTAGTGGTGACTACAGCAGGGACGAGTGGCTCTACAAGTACTACACAACAGGCCTCAACCACGCAATGTACACCCAAGGTGATCTTGACATCGCTCTTGAGATCCGTCGAGAGAGAGTCACCGAACTCACTTTCGAGGGTGGTCTCCGCCAGCTCGATGTCTATCGCTACGGTCAGGCTGACCTGATCGCCCGCAGGTACGACAACGTTGGTTGGAAGGGTATCTATGTCGGCGACGGCTCAGATATGGACTTCGAGGGCAAGACCTACACATTCGACACATCTTCAGACGCACTCAACACCAACTCCACCACCAACTATCCGATCAGGACAAGGTCATCGGCGAAGGAGTCCGACTGGTTCATCGAGGACGGTTACCTCGTTTACAAGATTGATCTTCAGTGGACTGACAATATGTACTGCCGTCCTATCCCTACAACTGCCTTGACGCTGAACCCTAAGATCGGGCAGAATAATGGTTGGAACTAATATATTCATCAATAGATAATATGAAAAAGATAACATACTTTATTTGTTATGCGATGCTGGTAGCCGTCTTGGCCGGCTGCTCCAAGGAGGAGGAAGTTCCTGTCGGGGGAGAGACTCTGACTCCGGAACTTTCCGAACTTGCGGGAACCAACATCAACGGAACCACCCTTGGAGAGGGTGTCGATCTCGCCGGTGTCATCACGGACAAGGATTCCGGAAAGGGAATCGCCGGAGTGGCTGTCACCGATGGCTACCAGTACGTCAAGACAGACGCCAATGGAGTCTATCAGATGAAGAGGAACTCGCTGGCCCGTAAGGTTTACTACACCGTTCCGGCTGAGTACCAGATTCCTCTTGACGAGACTTTCCACCTTCCTCAGTTCTATTCTCCTGGAATTATGGCAAGCGGGCAGTCCTATAGGTGCGACTTCAAACTCAAGAAACTCGACGCTCCAGAGACTGACTTCACCCTTCTGATGATCGGTGACCCTCAGTGCCAGACCATCGACGATGCCGCAAGATTCCTCGGCGAGACCATCCCGGACATCCGCAGGACTATGGAGAGCGGTGAGTATTCTCCTAACGTCTATGCCGTTACTCTCGGCGATGTCACCTTTGATTCCTTCTATATGTTCGGCCCGATGGTGAACACGATGAAGAACATCGTTATCAGCGGAAGGTATCTTCCGGTCTTCAACAGCACCGGAAACCACGACCACAACTCAAAGGTTAAGGCCACCGGCAACAGGGAGACTGATGACTACAATTCTTTGGAGGAATATGTCAAGTACTTCGGTCCTACCGATTACTCTTTCGACCGCGGCAACGCCCACATCGTGGTGATAGACAATGTCTATGTTGATGGTATTTCTAAAAGCAACTCTCCTAACAGTTACACTTGGGACTACACTAACGAATTGACAGACACCCAGATGGAGTGGCTTCGCCAGGACATTGCGAATGTGGCGAACCCAGAGTCCAAACTCATCGTCTTCTGCACTCACCAGCCTATCAGAGGCAACAAGACTAAGGGCAACTACGCTGAGGTTATGAACCTTCTCGGCCAGTTCTCTGAGGCGCACATAATGGTGGGTCATACTCACTACACCCAGAACTACATCCACAGCGACGTGAACGGCAAGGAGGTATATGAGCATATTCACGGAGCAGCCTGTGGCGCTTGGTGGAACGCTGACTCCAATGTGACCGGCTCTCCTAACGGCTACAACATCTACGATGTGAAGGGTTCCAAGATTGAGGACTGGCTTCTCAAGCCGACCAACCGTGACGCCGGCTACCAGATGAGGATTTATGACGGCAACCAGCAGTACCGTTCCGAGAGTAACCCTGAGAAAACAAAGTACGAGATCAACTGGTACACCACTCTCACGGTTAAGTCTCCGTCCCTCAATATGAAGGGCTTCGCCGCCGCCAAGAACAGCTTCGTAGCCGAGGTCTTCGATGATGACGCCAAGTACTGGACTCTTGAGTTCTGGCAGAACGGACAGAAGGTAGGTGACTTCACAAGGGCCGGAGACAGCGGATTGTCCAATATGGCCATCTGCGCTTTCTGGTTCAACGACAAGGGCAAGAACACTGACACCTGGTGCAACTCTACCGCGGGTCACTACTGGTACTACACCCCGGCTTCCGGCAATCCTTCCGAGGAGCAGAACTGGGAGGTACGCGCCACACACACCTTCCCTAACGGAGGTTCTGTGACCTTCACCACCAACAAGCTCACCACCGACTACTCAGAGTTCTAACAGTCGTCACAAGGGAATATGTAGGATTTTGAATATCTTGACATTGAACCATTTACATTCTATTCGGCAAGCTTTCCCCAGGGAGGCTTGCCGATTGGTGAATAAAAAAGTTCATTATAATACTCATAAAATGAAAATCAAGCAAATAGCGTTGGCTCTGCTTCTTTCGGCGCTTTCTGTTCCTGCGTTCGCCCAGAGCCAGACAGTCACATTCTTCGCCCACCGGGCCAGCCGTTTCGAGTTCGACGAGAACACCCTTCCGGCCTTCAAGGCCTGCTACGAGAAGGGAATGCGCGGTTACGAGACCGACATCCGTATGACAAAGGACGGCCAGCTTGTGGTCAACCACGACGAGACTTTCGCAAGGCTTACCGGTTGCGAGGGAAAGGTCGAGTCTATGACTTCCGCCGAGATCCGTGAGCTTACCACCCTTCAGGGCAACAAGATTCTGTTCCTTGACGAGCTGATGAAGTTCCTCAACACCAAGGACGGACTCTACGTTGAGTTCGAGATGAAGACTTCCCCAGCCTCCAGTTACCCGACCGAAAGGCTCCGCGAGTACTGTGACAAACTGTACAAGGCGGTGATGACCGGCAAACCGGCCAATTCCACCTACCTTTTCACCTCCAGCAGCAAGACGGCGCTGAATATGATGCGCTCCCTGCATCCGGATGTGGATATGCTCATCATCTTCAGCAAGCCTGTCTGCGACGAGACCATCTACGAGGCCGAGGCTATGGGCATCAAGAGAATCGGCTGCCAGATGAACGGAACGACAAGATCCGCTGTCAAGAAAGCCAAGGAGGCCGGACTCTCAGTCTCTCTCTGGCCGTCACGTTCGCAGGAGGACTTTATGCTCGGTGTCTATCTCGGGGCTGAGTTCCTTTGCTGCGACAGGGCCATCGAGGTCAAGAAATTCCTTGACGAGAAGGCCACTTGGGTGAAGTACAAATAGTGGTTGAACGATGATATTCAAGAAATTAGTTTCGGCATTGATGGTGCTGGCCGCTCTCTGTCAGGGGGTGGTCGCCAACGCTGAGTCTGCCGAGGCAAGCTCTCCGGCCAAGGTGAGCGGAAAGGGTGTCAAGATCAACGGAACGAGAACAAAACTCGCCAACAATTTGGTCGGTCTCATCAAAGACTCAAAGACCGGCAAGGGAATCGCTGGCGTTCCTGTGACCGATGGCTACACCTTCACGGTGACCGACAGGAACGGTGTCTATCAGATGAAGGCCGACGGCAGGTGCCGCAATGTCTATTACTCTCTCCCGGCCGAGTACAAGGCTGCGCTTGATCCACAGACCAAACTGCCTCTGTTCTACTCCACGAAGCCGATCGACAAGGTCGTTCAGAACCGCAACGATTTTGTTCTTGAGCCGCTGGACGCTCCTGAGAAAGACTTCACCCTCGTGATGATCGGCGACCCTCAGTGCAAGACCGACTCGGATGTCGAGAGGTACAAGACCGAGACTTTGCCGGACATCAAGAACTTCCTCTCCACCTTTCAGGCGGAGGGAAAGTACCTGAACGCCTACGCTGTCACCCTCGGCGACATCACTTTCGACAACACTGTTCAGTGGGAGCCAATGCGCGACGCGATGTCCGGTTTCTCCCTGAACTCAGGTGAATATCTTCCCATCTACAACTGCATCGGAAACCACGACCACGACGCATCCTGCTCTGACGACTACACTTCCACCCACAACTATGTCAGACTTTTCGGTCCGACGGACTACTCTTTCAACAGGGGCGATGTCCACATTGTGGTGATGGATGATGTGGCGGTCACAACAACCGACGGCAAGCATTGGAAATATGACGACGGCATCTCCGACGAGCAGTTGGAGTGGCTTAAGACAGACTTGTCGCTCGTGCCGGACAAGGAGAACAAGATGATTGTTTTCTGCACTCACATCCAGTTCCGTCACAGCGCAGACAGGCAAGGCCCTCATCGGATCAAGAATATGGCCGACGCTGTGGATCTCCTGACGGATTTCAATGAGGCTCACCTGATGATCGGCCACACGCACTACGCCCAGAATTTCATCCATCACGACTACGTGACCAAAGGAGGCACTCCGGTGTATGAGCATATTCACGGAGCGACCTGCGGTGCTTGGTGGACCTGCAACCTGAACCTCGCCGGTTCTCCGAACGGGTACAGCATCTATGAGGTCTCCGGTGACACGATGAAGAACTGGTTCGCCAAAGGCACTAACGAGTCTCCTGAACTTCAGATGCGCGTCTATGACGGCAACCAGCTCTACGGCGGCAAGGACGGTGTCCCTGCCGGAGGAGAGTACTCGTTCTCCTGGAAAGAGGGAGGCTACGGCCCTAAGCACGTCAAGGTGGATGGATTCACAGGTCTTGAGGGCTGCTTTGTCGCATCTGTCTGGAACAGCGACGAGGATAATTGGAAGATCGAACTTTTCCAGAATGGAGAGAAGGTCGGAGACCTCAAGAAGGTTCCTGCTAAGATCAACGATGTCTGCGTCACATCCTTCTTCTACAATGATTTGGGCAGACAGACGGCCACGTGGGCGAGATCGACTCCTCAGTACTATTGGTACATCCCCGCTCCGGGCGGAGATCCGGCGAAAGTCAGTGGGTGGGAGATAAAAGCGACACAGACCATCCCGGGAAGCGGAACGGTCAATGTCTATAAATGCTCTGCCTTGCAGACTGATTACAAGGGATTCTAAAATCCCGCTCTAAACAGGGCTTCTAAAAATCAATGGAAGCCCTCATCTGGGGGATGGTCTCGGAAACGGCCATCCCTTTTCTGTAGATGCCGGCTGTGCCGCCTACGAATATGTCAGCGCCCATCTCGGCCATCAGGTGCGCCCTCTCCTTGCTGACGCTGCCGTCAACGCTGATGAGGATGTCCTTGTGGCCTTTGCTGTCGAGGAACTTACGCAACTCGGCTACCTTATCCATAATTCCATCGACCATCTTGGCTCCGGCCGCGCCCGGATGTACGAGCATCAGCGTGGCTGTGTCCATAACATCAAGGTACGGCTCCAAGGCTTCTACAGGTGTCTCTGGATTCACCACAAGGCCGAAGAGGCCTTGCTCTGCGTGCACCTTGTCCGCTATCCTGCGGATGTCTTTGTCAATCTCGACGTGGATGGAGATGATGTCGCCCTTCCTTGTCGTGAACTTGTCGATGACAATTTCCGGGTCTTCCATCATAAGATGCACATCAACAGGCAGTTTTGAGGCTTTCTGCAACGCCTTGATCAGATCCGGCCCGAAAGTCAGGTTCGGAACGAAATGCGCGTCCATCACATCCACGTGCAGCCAGTCGGCATTGTTCTCCTCAAGTGTCCGGATGTCCCTCCCCATATTCATCAGGTCGGAACACATCACCGAGACGGATATATACCTTTTGTGACTCATTTCCTCGTTATTATTGAATTGTCCACTCCGCGCCGTCCTTTGTGTCCTTGACGGTGATTCCGAGCGCTTTGAGGTGGTCGCGGATCGCGTCGCTGGCCGCCCAGTCCTTGGCCGCCTTGGCTTTCGTGCGCTCCTCCAAGACCATATCCATCAGTCCTGAGACAATCTCCTGACCCTTGCCTGATTCGCCGGCGGCCTCGTCCTTCAGGCCGAGTACACCGAAGACGATGTTGTCGAAGATCTGCGTCAATGTCTCCAGGTCGCCTTTGCTGAGCTTCGTCTCTCCGGTCTTTGCCGAGTTGATGAGCCGGACAGCGTCAAAGATGTTCGACAAGGCTATCGGCGTGTTGAGGTCGTCGCAGAGCGCGTCATAGACGGCATTGAATATTCCCTTGACCTCTTCCGAGGTGGCCGGGCATCCGTCCGGAGCGATGTCGGTGATGAACTCTCCGTACTGCATCGCGTCAACCGGATTGCCCTCAGTGCCTTTCGCGGTGTCGTTGATTCCGGCCGCGGCGGCCAGCGCCTTGAGATCCTTCGCCGCCTGCATCACCCTCTTCAGTCCCTTCTCCGCCGCCTGAAGCGCCTCGTTGCTGAAATCGAGCGTACTGCGGTAGTGCGCCTGGAGGATGAAGAAGCGGATCGTCATCGGGGAATATGCCTGCGTGAGTTTCGGGTGCTGCCCGCTGAAAAGCTGCGGCAGGGAGATGAAGTTGCCCAGCGACTTGCCCATCTTCTGGCCGTTGATGGTGATCATATTGTTGTGTACCCAGTAGTGTACGCCCTGTGTGTGGCGGCTGGCCACATTCTGGGCGATCTCGCACTCGTGGTGAGGGAACATCAGATCCATTCCGCCTCCGTGGATGTCGAACTCGTTGCCGAGGTACTTCTCGCCCATCACGGAGCACTCCAGGTGCCATCCGGGGAATCCCTCGCTCCACGGACTCGGCCAGTGCATAATGTGCTCAGGCTCGGCCTTTTTCCAGAGGGCGAAGTCGTAAGGGGCTTTCTTGTCGCTCTGTCCGTCCAACTCCCTTGTACCCTCGCGGGTGTCGTCAAGCGTGCGCCCGGAGAGGATTCCATAGTGGTGATCCTTGTTGTACTTCTCCACATCGAAATAGACGGAGCCGTTGGAGATGTAGGCGTAGCCCGCGTCAAGAATCTTCTTCACGGTCTCGATCTGCTCGATGATGTGTCCCGAGGCCCTTGGCTCGATTGAAGGCGGAGCGACGTTCAGCAGACGCATCGCCTCGTGGTAGCGGAACGTGTAGGTCTGCACGACCTCCATCGGCTCAAGCTGCTCCAGCCTTGCCTTCTTGGCAATCTTGTCCTCGCCCTCGTCAGCGTCGTGCTCAAGGTGTCCAACATCGGTGATGTTGCGCACGTAGCGTACCTTGTAGCCTAAGTGTCTGAGCAGTTTGAACAGCACATCATAAGTGACCCCCGGACGAGAGTGACCCAAGTGGGCCTCGCCATAGACCGTCGGTCCGCAGACGTACATCCCCACGTGTCCCGGATGGATAGGCTTGAAGAGTTCCTTCTGCCTTGTAAGAGTATTTGTCAAGAATAAATTCCTCATATTCAGTAATGCTTTGATTCTTGTTTTCTATTGTGCCTTTTTCCCGGTCAGCCTCTCATAGACGGTCTTGTAGGCGTCGCCGACGTGGCCGTAGTCTTTGCGGAAGCGGTCCTTGTCGAGACGCTCTCTGGTGGCGATGTCCCAGAAGCGGGCGCTGTCAGGGGTGATGTCGTCGCTCATCACAAGACTTCCGTCCGCCAGATGCCCGAACTCTATCTTGAAGTCAACCAGCGTGATGCCGATCTCCTTGAAGACGGGCGTCAGGATGCCGTTGACCTGCTTTGTCAATGAATATATTCGTTCAAGCTCCTCCTTGCTCACGAGGCCGAGGGCGACGGCGTGGTAGTCGTTGATGATCGGGTCGCAGAGGATGTCCGACTTGTAGCAGAGGTCATAGACAGGCTCTTTCGGCACGATTCCTTCCTCCAGTCCAAGCCTCTGGGCCATTGATCCGGCGATCACGTTCCGCACGATGACCTCCATCGGGATCACCTTCGACTTCCAGCAGACCTGCTCGGTGTCGGAGATCTGCTCGATGAAGTGCGTCGGCACGCCTCCTTTCTGCAAAAGCCTTGAGATCTCGCACGAGATCCCGTTGCAGTACAGGCCCTTGTCTTTGATCACGGCCTTCTTGATCTTGTTGAACGCCGTGATCTCATCCGTGAAATGGATGATCACCTTCTCTGGATCATCCGTCTCGTAGATCTTGATGGACACACCATCGTGTATTATGTTTCTTTTTTCCATCGTTCTCAATTTGTTACCCTGCCGCCTGGACATATTCATTGGTCACTTCGGTCACTTCGACAAGCTCAGCGACCGCAGTGACCACGGTACATCAGTGACCGCAGTTGAAGTACCTGACCGCGTTCTCGAAGAGCGGCTGCTCAAGGTCGGCCTCGATGTTCTTCAGCAGATTCCTCTCGTACCTCTCGCTGTGACCCATCTTGCCGAGGATCTGGCCGTTGCGGCTGATGATGCCCTCGATGGCGTAGTACGAACCGTTAGGATTGTAAGGCGACTCCATCGTAGGCTCGTCAGTCAGCGGATCCACGTACTGGAACGCCACCTGGCCGTTGGCGAACAACTCCTTCGCAAGCTCCTCGCTGACAACGAACTTGCCCTCGCCGTGGCTGACAGGGATGGTATATTCATCACCCACTGTCATCCCCTTGAGCCAAGGAGAGTTGGTGGAGGCAACGCGGGTGGTCGCCATCTGCGAGATGTGCCTGTTGATGTCGTTGCGGAACAGGGTAGGGGAGTCCTTGGTCACCTTGCCAAGCTCGCCGTAAGGGAGCAGGCCGGACTTCACAAGCGCCTGGAAGCCGTTGCATATTCCCAAAATCAGCCCACCTCGGGCAATCAGTCCCTCGATTGCGGCAGCGATGTCCTTGTTGTTCAGTACATTGGCGATGAACTTGCCGCTTCCGTCCGGCTCGTCACCGGCGGAGAAACCACCGCTGAGCATCAGGATCTGGCATTCGTCGATGTTCTTCTTCATCTCGGCGATCGACTCGAACACATCCTTGTCCGACAGATTGCGGAACACCGACGTGCGGATCTCCGCCCCCGCCTTGCGGAACGCCTTGGCGGAATCGTAGTCGCAGTTGGTTCCAGGAAAGACCGGCAGGTAGGCGATGACCTTGTCAACCTTAGGCCCCTGATATTCAAGATCCGCCTTCTTGGCCTTGAATGGCTTCACGCCCTCCATCCCCTTAGGCAGAACCCTCTTGAAGTCAGGCTTGCTGACTGCGGGATAGACCTTCTCGAAGAGGGATGCGTTGAAGTCCATCATCTCGAAGATGGAGATTTTCGTTCCGTTGACGGAAGCGTTGCCGTCTTCTCCCGACGTGACGGTCCCGATCTCCTCGGCGTTCTCGAAATCGAGCGCCGAACCGTCTGTCTCGACCACGATCGAGCCGTAGCCCAGGTTGAACAGGTCGTCCTCGGAAAGCTTCACGTCGAACCCGAACGCATTGCCGAAACTCATCTTGCAGAGCGCCTCGGCGACTCCTCCGAACCCGACGGCCCATCCGGCGACAATCGTCCCGTCGGCGATCTTTTCCTGAATATAATTCCAGTTCCTCTTGAGCTGCTCCGTGTCCGGCATCCTGTCCGCAAGCGGAGTGTGCCTTACGAGATAGAGCCGGTCTCCCTCCCACTTGAACTCAGGAGAGATCACCTTGTCGGCCTTCACCGGAGTGATTCCGAACGCTATGAGGGTCGGCGGCACATTGATTGTCCCGTCCTCGGTCTCGAACGAGCCGCTCATAGAATCCTTGCCGCCGATGGATGCGAGTCCCAACTCCTTCTGCATCTTCAGCGCGCCGAGCAGGGCGGCGGTAGGCTTGCCCCAGACCTTAGGGTCGGAGGTCATCCTCTCAAAATATTCCTGACAGGAGAATCTCATTGTCTCCCAATGTCCTCCGGCGGCGACCACCTTGGCGCAAGCCTCGATGAATGAATATGCCGCACCGTGGTAAGGGCTCCATTCACAGAGGTCAGGGTTGAATCCGAACGCCATCATACTTGCCGTGTCGGTGTAGCCATCGACCGGAAGTTTCTGGACGGAGACCTGTGTCTCCGTGGTCTGAAGCTCCCCGCCGAACGGCATCAGCACGGTGGATCGTCCGATGGTGGAGTCGAACATCTCAATCAGGCCTTTCTGGCAGGTCACGTTAGGATCCTGAAGATTGGCGAACATTCTCTCTTTCAGATTCTTGCCCGGAATGTCGCGGAAGAACGGGTCTCTGTCCTCGACCGCTCCGACCGTGGCCTTTGAATAGTGCTTCGCCCCGGCGCTGTCGATGAACGCACGGCTCAGATCGACGACCGTCTTTCCGTTGTAGAACATCCTCATCCTTGCGGTGTCCGTGACATCGGCGACATTCGTCACCTCGATGTTCTCGGAATGGCAAAGCCTCTTGAACTCCTCCTCGTCCTTCGCCTCCACCACTACGGCCATTCTTTCCTGCGATTCGCTGATGGCCAGTTCGGTGGTGTTCATTCCGCTGTATTTGACCGGAACGCGGTCGAGGTAGATGTCCAGTCCGTCGGCCAGCTCGCCGATCGCGACGCTGACTCCGCCCGCTCCGAAGTCGTTGGATTTCTTGATGAGCCTTGTGACCTCAGGCCTTCTGAAAAGCCTTTCCAGTTTTCTTTCCTCAGGAGCGTTACCCTTCTGTACCTCGCTTCCGCAGGTCTCAAGGGACTCCTCCGTGTGTTCCTTTGACGAGCCGGTGGCGCCTCCGATTCCGTCACGGCCTGTGCGTCCGCCGATCATCAGCACGACATCTCCGGCCGCAGGGCTTTCCCTTCTGACGTTCTCGGCCTTGACGGCTCCGACAACGGCTCCCACCTCCATTCTCTTGGCGGTGTAGCCTTCGTTGTAAATCTCCCGGACGTGGGTGGTGGCAAGGCCTATCTGGTTGCCGTAGGATGAATATCCGTGCGCGGCCTTCTTGGTGATGACCTTCTGCGGAAGCTTGCCCGGAAGGGTCTCGCTGACAGGCTTGTAGATGTCTCCCGCTCCTGTGACGCGCATCGCCTGATAGACGTACGAGCGTCCGGAGAGAGGGTCGCGGATGGCTCCGCCGAGGCAGGTCGCCGCTCCTCCGAACGGCTCGATCTCGGTAGGGTGGTTGTGGGTCTCGTTCTTGAACATCAGCAGCCACTTCTCGGTCTGTCCATCCACATCCACGTCGATGTAAACGCTGCAGGCGTTGTTCTCCTCGCTGACCTCCATATCATCCAGCAGACCGTTTTTCCTGAGGTATTTGGCACCGATCGTGGCGATGTCCATCAGATTCAGCCCTTTCTTCTCGCGTCCGGTCTCGGCGCGCATTTTCAGGTACAGTGCCAATGTCCCTTCAATGTCCTCCTTGATGAAGGAGTCCTCCACATCGATGCTCTCCAGTTCTGTGGTGAACGTGGTGTGGCGGCAATGGTCGCTCCAGTAGGTGTCCAGAATTCTGAGTTCGGTCTCGTTAGGGTCTCTGCCTTCCTTTGTGAAGTAGGACACGACCTCGGCGAGGTCGTCGGCGTTCATCGCCAGACCCATCTTCTTGCAGAAGGCTTTCAGCTCATCCCCCTTGAGGTTCCTGAGTCCCTCAAGTACAGGGACGGGCTTGACGGCGGCGTGTTCCGTGTCGGCCAGTTTGCCGAGATCCTTGACGCGGGACTCGACCGGATTTATGTAGTAGTGACGTATTTTCTCAAGTGTCTCCTCGGACGCGTCGGAATCGACGATGAGGAGTTTGGAACTCTTGATGCTGATCTTGGCCGATGGATCGATCAGGTGCACGCAATCCACGGCCGAGGCAGCCCTCTGGTCGAACTGACCCGGCAGGTACTCCACGGCGATGTACTTCGTCCCGTCAAGGTCGATGCTGTCCGTGACCGTGTCTGTCACGATCTCTCCGAAGACGCTGTAGCGGCTTTTCTCCAGAAGTTCGGGTGTGAATCCGAACAGGTCATAAACATTAAGCAGCCGGAGCGTTTTCAACTCCAGCCGCAGATTCTCGTTGAGTTCGGCGAGAAGGCTCTTTGCCTCCACCTGGAACTCAGGGCGTTTTTCCACGAAAATGCGGTAATTGGACATCTTTGAAGTTCTTTTTTAGACTATCACAAAGTTAGCCTTTTAACCTCACATTTCCAACCACAGGGAGAAGAAACGCCAGATTTCGGAGCAGGTGTCAAAGTCCTTGTCGGACCAGGAATGGTTACCGCCCTCGACTTTGTAGAGCCAGACCTCGGTCGGTTTCCCTCCTTTCACCACCGGCTTTCCGGCCTTGAACTGATAGAGTGTGACCTGGTTACGGCCTTCCCGGCGAGGAAACTCGGTGACATATTCCTCGGTGCATCCGTCGATCGCGATGATTCTTGCCACCGCCGCAGGCACCGGAAGGTACGCACCCCAGCCGCCCTTGTTCTCAGGGTCTCCGAGCCATTCGGAAGTATGGTCCTGCGTTCCGTGGACCTCCATAAACGGCAGCGGATGCTTGTAGGAATATTCAGTCTCCATCCAGCTGAACTGTAGTCCGGCGATCGAAGCCATCGCCTTGAAAGCCCTCGGTGCGCGCATCGCGATCAGATAGATGATGTCGCCTCCGTTGGACATCCCGGTCAGGAAGGTGTTCTTCTCGCTGAGGCTGAACTTCTTCTGAAGTTCCTTGGACAGGGCGACGAGGAATTTCACGTCATCCGTCTTCATCCCCTCCTGGGAAGGGTAGCGGACATTCCATCCCGGTTTTCCCTTCGGGTCTTTGATGCCCTGAGGGTAGCAGACCGCAAATCCGTTCCTGTCGGCCACATCCATCATCTCCCTTTTTCCCTTGAGAGCAGAACCGCCGTAGCCGTGCAGGACGATCACCAGCGGCGCCCCGGCCTTAAGACCCTCCGGACGGTAGAGGTAATATTCCCGTTCCAGTCCCTGGTTCCTCATCGTGAACCTTTTGCACCTTTCCTTTACCCCGGCCTCCGGGGTCGCGTTGGCGGGCATCGTTGCGGCGGGAATCGAGCGCGCTCCGGTCATTGTGTGAGTGCCGGTCACTGTGCGAGCGTTGGTCACTGAGCCTGTCGAAGTGACCACCGAGACCGAAGTTGCATTTGTGGTTTCCCCAGCCGCTTCGACCGCTTCGACCGCTTCGACAGGCTCAGCGACCTCAGCGACCTCAGCGACCGATGTGTTAAGTGCCAGCAGGACGGAAATAATCGTGGCGGATAACATATTCATTGATAGTGTTTTAAATGAATATCCTCCCGTCGAATCCGGCGGGAGGATAATGCTTAATAGTTTGATTTACTTGCGTTTATCCGCCACGCACTACTTGTTCTCCGCAGCCTCGACAGCCTTGAAGTAGCGGTAGGAGTTCACCTTAAGCTCACCGGAGGCCGGCTCGTCAAGCACAACGACACCGTTCTCGTGCAGCTGGAGCGCTGACAGCGTGACATAGTGGCTTACTGGTCCCTCGATGGCGTCCTTGACAGCCTTCGCCTTCTTTCCGCCGAAAGCCAGGACGAGAACCTCTTTCGCACCGCAGACAGTGGCGACTCCCACTGACATAGCCTGCTTAGGAACCTTGTTCACATCGTTGTCGAAGAAGCGGGAGTTGACCTCCAGGGTGTCCTGTGTCAGGGTCATCACCCTTGTCCTTGAGTTGAGGGATGAGAACGGCTCGTTGAAGGCGAGGTGTCCGTCCTCGCCGACTCCGCCGAGGAACAGGTCGATTCCGCCTGCCTCCACGATGGCCTTCTCGTAGTCCTCGCACTCTTTGGCGAGGTCAGGAGCGTTGCCGTTGAGGATGTGGATGTTGCCTGCCGGAACGTCCACCTTGTCGAACAGGTTCTTGTGCATAAAGCTGTGGTAGCTCTCTGGGTGGCTCTCAGGAAGTCCGACATATTCATCCATATTGAATGTGACGACATTCTTGAAGGAAACCTCTCCGGCCTCGTACATCCTGACGAGCTCGGCATAGACATCCAGCGGAGTTGATCCGGTAGGAAGTCCGAGCACGAACGGCTTGTCTGTCTTCTCGGCCTTTGCCTTGATGGCTGCTACGATGTGATGGGCTGCCCAGATTGAGCCCTCTTTCTTTGTGTCTCTGATTATGACTTTCATAATAGTGTAGTGATTTTTAAGTGATCTCTATTTTGTAATATTCAGTAACTGTGATATTCGGGTTTAATATATTCAAAACAGGTCCTTATTTCAATTTCAGGAACACCTCGATGGCTTGATATTCAGCCATTCCAAGCTCGTCGTAGAGCCGCGCCGTGTTCTGTGTGCGCTCCTCGGCCCTCTGCCAGAACTCCCTCGGGTCGTCTCCCGGGAACGGAACGATGTCCTTCTGGGAAAGGTGGCGGAAGATGGCGTGGCGCTTCTCGATCAGCTCGTCCGGGCTGAGAGGAACGGCCATATCGACTCTCCACAGCTCCCACTCCATCCAGGCACCCCTGTAGAGCCAGATCGTGGTGTCGTTGAGCCAGTCGTTCCCTTCCTCCTTCAGCTGCTCGATGGCCTCCAAGGCCGCTTCCGTGCAGACGCGGTGCGTTCCGTGAGGGTCGGCGAGGTCTCCGGCCATATAGATCTGGTCAGGATGGATCTTGACGATCAGTTCCTTGATGATGTCAAGGTCTTTCTGCGTGCGAGGAAATTTCGTCACGCCGCCGGACTCGTAGAACGGCAGGTTGAGGAAATGCACGTTCGTGTTGTCGTTCAGACCGAAACTTCTGTCAGCCCCGCGGGCCTCGCTGCGTCGGATGGCCGCCTTGATGGCCAGAAGTTCCTTAGGCTCAGGCTCGCCAGGCTTCTTGGACTCGATGATCTTCTTGACCTCGTCGAACTTGTCGGCGAATCCAAGCTGGTAGGCCGCGTCCATATGCTGGAGAACCACGTCGTCGTGGACGGCAAGGTCGCCTGAAGTCTCGTAGGCCACGTGCACATCGTGTCCCTGATGGACAAGACGGATGAACGTGCCGCCCATCGAGATCACATCGTCGTCCGGGTGAGGGGAAAAGATGAGGACCTTCTTAGGGAACGGGGTCGATTTGACAGGCCTTGTCGTGTCGTCGGCGTTCGGCTTTCCTCCCGGCCATCCTGTGATTGTGTGCTGGAAGTCATTGAATACGTCTATGTTGATCTTGTCGAACGGTCCGTAAAGCTCGATCAGCTCTCCGAGGAAGTTCTCAAGATAGTCCTGCTGCGTGAGTTTGAGAATCGGCTTGTGGACTTTCTGGCAGAGCCACACCACGGCTTTGCGGATGAGTGTGTCCGTCCACTCGCAAGGTCCGACCATCCAAGGGGCGACCTGCCTTGTCAGCAGTGAAGCCGACATCTCGTCCGTGAAGAACGTGATGTTGTCGTGCGCCTGAAGCCAGGATGCGGGGCAGGAAGGCTCCATCTCGCCCTCCACGACTTTCTTGACGACCTCGGCCTTGTCCTCTCCCCAGGCCATAAGGATGATCCTGCGTGCGCTCATCATCGTGCCGATGCCCATTGTGATGGCTGTCCTCGGAGTGACGTTGACATCGCCGTTGAAGTTGCGCGCCTGTCTCTTTCTGGACTGGTAGGAGAGAGTCACGGTGCGGGTGCGGCTCTTCTCGGACGACCCGGCCTCGTTGAATCCGACCTGACCGCCTTCGCCGACCCCTATCACAAGCAGGTCAAGCCCCCTCGCGATCTTCTCGAACTCGGCGCAATAGTCGGAAACCTCCTCCTTGGAGACTGTCCCGTCAGGAATATGAATGTTCTCCTTCCTGACATCCACATTGTCCAGGAACTCGGCGTGAAGCCTGTGGTTGCGGCTCTGGACGGAATCCTTGCCGCAAGGGTAGTACTCGTCGATGGAGAACACCTCCACGTTGGCGAATGAGACCTTGCCCTCCTTGTACTGTCTGGTGAGGTTGCTGTAAAGGGACACTGGAGTCACTCCTGTGGTGAGGCCAAGCTTGAAAGGACGCGGAAGGGCGGCCCTTTCGTGATCATTGATGGCTTTGACAATGATGTCCGCCACGCTGTCGCTTCCGGCGGTGGCGTCATTGAAGATCTCGGTGGTGATCCTCTCGTAGGAATGGAGAATGCTCTTCGGCAGGTTCTCCTCAATCAGTCCACCGTTCTTTGGCAAAGAAAAGTGTTTCATTTCGTTGAGCTTAAAATTTCGTTTGATGTGATATGTTTCGTTGTCCGTTTCCGGACCAAAGCTCTATGTCTTTTCCGCGGTTTGTCCGGCCGCGGATTCCGGTGTCAGACCACTACAATTTGGATGCCGCGACACCGAATGTGTCACCGTGTTCCAAGTCGCCGTACTGAAGCCCGCGCTTGAGCCAGTTGTAGCGCTGCTTTGCGGTCCCGTGGGTGAACGACTCCGTCACCACATAGCCCCTCGCCTTCTTCTGGAGATAGTCGTCGCCTATCTTGGCGGCGCAGTCCAGGGCGTTCTCTATGTCGCCCTTCTCCAGCGAGTTGAACCTTTTGTCATCGTTCATCGCCCAGACACCCGCATAGTAGTCCGCCTGAAGCTCAAGCCTGACACTTATGGCATTGGCCTCTGTCTTGCTGACACGAGCCATCTTCTGGTGGGCCTGTCCGAGTGTTCCGAGCAGGTACTGGACGTGGTGGCCGACCTCGTGGGCGATCACGTAGGCGTAGGCCAGATCTCCGTCGGCTCCGATCTGCCGCTTCATTGATGTGAAGAAACTCAGGTCGAGATAGACGCATTGGTCGGCCGAGCAGTAGAACGGCCCCACCGACGAGCTGGCGGCTCCGCACCCTGAGGTTGTTGAACCGGAGTAAAGCACCATCCTCGGGGGATCATATTCGTAGCCATACTTAGCGAATATCGCCGTCCAGACATCCTCCGTCCCTGCAAGGATCTTCTTCGCGAATGAGGCAAGCTCCTGCTCCTCGGCCGAGAACTCCGCCCCACCGTCCGTCTGCTCCGTCCCCTGGATTGACGAGACTTCTTCCAGCACCGATGACGGGTCTCCTCCCAACAGCATCACGATCAGTGCGATGATGATGGTTCCGCCCAGACCGACCCCGGCCTTGGCGCCCCGTCCCATTCCTCTTCTGTCATCCACGTTGCTGCTTTCGCGTCTTCCGTCCAGATTCATAACTTATCTCTTGCAAACCGGTGATCGCTTGCGGTAAAAAATATCTCACATTCAAAGGTGATCACCCACCTTCATCTATTCACGTCACCCTTCCCTACGTCCTTTCCCTCGGGGAAGGGGATGCGTTTCACGCACCCCAGGGACCTTTCGCGTCACCCCTTCCCTAAATCCCTTCCCTCGGGGAAGGGACTTGCTTTCTTTATTATTGATGCGGTCTTGATTCTAACCTTGCAAAGATAGTCAGTTTTTGCAAAAGATGTTCTCCCCTGCGCCGCCTAATTCGCTCATAATGACTGATTGCGAATATTTTGCCGGGAACAGGCACTTTTCTTTGGAATATCCAAGGAAAATCAATACCTTTGCAATCCTGTGTCAGCCGGTCAGCCCCGCGCGGCAAGCCTCGCTTCCACAGAAAAGTGTTCATTGAATATGCCCGAATGGCGGAATTGGTAGACGCGTTGGACTCAAAATCCAATGTCCCTTAAAGACGTGCCGGTTCGAGCCCGGCTTTGGGCACTCTGGCCGAAGTCTCCCTTGTTTTTGGGGAGACTTCGGTTTTTTTTATGCCCTTGTGATTGCTGCCGTCCCTTGTTTGGACCCTGGCCCCTAAACTCGGATCGAGTCCACCTTTCGGTTGCTCCTCGCTTCGACAGGCTCAGCGACCGAAAACCCCTATTCCGGCTCAAGAACATCTATGCCTAAACACATACTTTTGCACCTGACCACGCAAAAGTATGTGAGAGCGTCATTTTCAGTGTTCCGAAGATTTATGCCTAATCTTCCTCTCCATCCACTTTTTCGGCTGATCCGGATTGGCTCTCTGTTTACAATTGGCGAGGACACCGATGTGGCCTACAATGGGTTCGGTGGCATAGAGGTGTACTTTAACCCCGTTTGCGGACCAGATTTGAGAACACCCGGCTGGTCTGGACAACATTCTGCCCAATGGTGGTGTACTCGCCAATTTCACGAAGCCCGACTCAGGAATATTCACGTTGTGTCTCCATCGTTAATCCGTTCCATCGATGCGATTCCCTATCCCGTGGCGAAACGGAATTGCGGAGCGCCCCTTCCCTGAATATCCTGCGGCGGTGTTCGGTACGCAGATCTGTTTTGGGGCGGGGAAACGAACCTGCCACCTGCGCCCGTGTGGAGGCGGTTCTCGGTCGTGAGTGAAAACGGAATTGCATCGCACCCCTTCCCTGAATATCCTGCGGCGGTGTTCGACCCGCAAATCTGTTTTGGGGCGGGGGAACGAACCTGCCACCTGCGCGTGTGTGGAGGCGATTTTCTACCTGTGGTGAAAACGGAATTGCAGGACGAGGCGGTTCTGACGTGGATATTTTTATGGTGCGGCCGCAAATCTGTTTTGGAGAGAGTGGAGTGACGTTTGGAAAGGGGGATTATATGCGAGGTGATAACGTTTGGAGATGGGTGAGCGCCGTTTGGAAAGGAAGTGACATTGGAGAGAGAATGACTTTTGCGAGAGGGAGTGACATTTGCGAGTGAGATGGCATTTAGAGAAATGTTTAGAAAAGGTGGTGATGATGACGTTGCGTGAAAGTCGGATTGTCAATGTTGACAGTCCGACTTTTTTCGTATATTTGTCAGAACGATGGCCGGGGGGATCGGAGAGAAGACCGGGAAGGCATCGTGAATAACCGTTAATGATTCTGTAACGCACTATGTACAAAAGAGTTCTGCTCAAGTTGAGCGGTGAGAGTCTGGGCGGGTCCGTAGGAAAGGGACTTGATCCGGAAAGTCTGCGAAAATATTCAAAGGAAATCGCCAAGGCCGCGAAGGCGGGTCTTCAGATCGCCATCGTCAACGGCGGAGGCAACATATTCAGAGGCCTCCAGGGGCTTGACAAGGGGTTCGACCGCGTCGAGGGAGACAGGATGGGAATGCTCGCCACGGTAATCAACTCTTTGGCGCTCAGTCAGTTCATTAAGGATGAAGGCGTGAAGGCGGAGGTCTTTTCGGCCACTCCGATGGAGCCGCTTGTGCGCTACTACAACCGTGACAACGCCGTCAAGGTGCTGGAGGAAGGGGGAGTCGCCCTCATCGCCGGAGGCACCGGAAGCCCGTTCTTCACGACCGACTCCGGCGCGGCCCTCAGGGCTCTTGAGATCAAGGCCGACGTGGTGCTGAAGGGAACCAGGGTCGATGGGGTCTATACTGCTGACCCTGAGAAAGATCCGACGGCTGTCAAGTACGACGAGCTGACGTTCGACGAGGCGATGGCTAAGCACCTTAAGGTGCTGGACCAGACCGCCTACGCTCTGTGCAACGACGGGAATATGCCGATCATCGTTTTCGATGTGAACGGCGAGGGCAACCTGCTGAAGCTCGTTAACGGCGAGAAGGTTGGCACGCTCGTCCACAAGTAGCCTTTTTATGAATTTTAACAATTAATTGAATATACTATGCTTACAGACAAAGCTAAAGAAATCATCGCCGGAGTCAAGACAAAGATGGAAGACTCTGTCCTGTTCCTTGAGGAAGACCTCAAGACCTACCGTGTCGGCAAGGCAAATCCGTCCATCCTCAACAATGTGACTGTGGATTACTACGGAACTCCGACCCCTGTGCCTCAGGTGGCTTCCGTCACTGTTCCTGACGCCAGAACCATCGCCATCCAGCCTTGGGAGAAGAATATGATCCCTGTCATCGAGAAGGCGATCATCAACGCCAACCTTGGCTTCACCCCTCAGAACAACGGTGAGGTCATCCGCTGCCCTGTTCCGCCGCTTACCGAGGAAAGGCGTAAGGAACTCATCAAGAAGGCGAAGACCACGGGCGAGAACATCAAGGTGGCTGTCCGCAACGCGCGCCGCGACGGAGTTGACGCTCTGAAGAAGGCCGAGAAGGCCGGAGACTTCTCCGAGGATGTGCGCAAGGAAGGCGAGGACGAGATCCAGAAGGCCACCGACGCCAAGGTGAAGGCCATCGACGAGCTCGTGGGCGCAAAGGAAAAGGAGATAATGACCGTCTAATGAATATCTTGGCTCGCGTCAGGGACGACTCTCGGCCGCTCCAGGTAATATATTCGTAAAAATTTAGATTGTTTTTCCTCTGATTTTACTATCTTTGCGACGTTATGATGATGAGCACACGATTTTACTCTTTCGGTTTTTATTTCTTTTACCGTGACAGGTAGAGGACCGGACGAGCGTGCGAGATTGTATTCATAACAAACGATAGATGAATATACGGCTGTCCGGGTGCTATCCGGGCAGCTTTTTTTTGTGAAACGAACAAGGTAAGATTTTTCACCGTTAGCGGTGAAGGGGTGAAGGAAGGTAAGTCCCTCCCCCGAGGGGAGGGATTTAGGGAAGGGGTAACGTTAAAGGCCCATAGGGTGCGCAAAGCGCATCCCTCCCCCGAGGGGAGGGATTTAGGGAAGGGGTAACGTAAATTGAAGATGGTGGGCAATCACCTTCGAACGTGAGATAAAGATTTTACAGCAGGTAATTGCCTACTTGCGATAGTTGAATGAATATGACACGCGTAGCGATACAAGGCTATCGGGGCTGCTTCCACGAGCAGGCGGCGAGAGAGTTCTACTCCGCGCGGGGGGAGGAGATCACCATTGTGGAATGTCCGACCTTCGCGGGGCTGTTCAAGGCGGTGCGATCCGGAGAGGCGGACGCGGCGGCGATGGCGATCGAGAACACGATCTCCGGAGGACTCATCCCGAATTTCGAGCTTCTCAGATCCAATCCCTACAAGATCAAGGGCGAAGTCTATATCCCGATCCATCAGAACCTTATGGCTC
Source organism: uncultured Muribaculaceae bacterium (assembly GCA_964479325.1). Classification (GTDB taxonomy): domain Bacteria; phylum Bacteroidota; class Bacteroidia; order Bacteroidales; family UBA932; genus Cryptobacteroides. Next base: position 17,707 of record CAYZKZ010000003.1, on the reverse strand, counting down.
TGCCGGGACAGACTGTCCACGACATCAAGGAGGTCAGGACGCACTATATGGCCATCAACCAGACGCGCCAGTACTTTGAACGCGAGTGTCCGTGGATCACGATGGTCGAGTCCGAAGACACGGCGAAGAGCGCCATCGACATAGCGCGGGACGGACTGAAGGGAGTCGGGGCTGTGGCCTCGGAGTTGGCGGCCCGGCAGAACGGTCTGGAGATCCTGGCCCGCAGCATCGAGACCTACAAGCAGAACTTCACCCGCTTCCTGATCCTCGACGACTCCGTCACCGTGCCAAGACGCTCGGTCAACAAGGCCTCGCTCTGCTTCACGCTGCCGCACAAACCCGGCTCTCTGGCCCAGGTGCTGACGATTCTCTCATTCTACGAGATGAACCTCACGAGGATCCAGTCCCTTCCGATTCCGGGGCAGGAATGGCAGTACTTCTTCTACGTGGACATCAAATTCGCGGCGTACAGCCGTTATCGCCAGGCCATCAGGGCGGTCAGACCTCTTATGGAGGGACTCAACATTTTAGGTGAATATAAATCTTCGATGTAGCTATGATCATCAAACCGGCTGACAGGACATCATCTGTCCAGGAATATTACTTCTCCCGCAAGCAGAAGGAGCTTGACGCTTTGAACGCCGAACGCGCGGCAAGAGGGGAGGACAAGATAATCAATTTGGGAATAGGTGCGCCCGACGGGATGCCGCCGCAGGCCGCCATTGACGCTTTGGTCGAGGCGGCGCAAAAGCCCGGCAACCACGCCTACCAGAACTACAAGGGGCTTCCGGCTCTGCGCCAGGCCTTTGCCGACTGGTACAGGCGCTACTACGGTGTCACCCTGAACCCGAATGGCGGCATCCAGCCGCTGGTCGGCTCGAAGGAAGGCATTGTGTTGATCTCGATGGCTTTCGTCAATCCGGGCGACAAGGTTCTCGTCCCTGATCCGGGCTACCCGACCTACACATCAGCCTCGCGGCTGGTCGGAGCGGAGATTCTCAACTACGACCTGAAGGAGGAGAACCATTGGTGGCCGGACTTCGACGCTCTGGAGCGGATGGATCTGGAGGGCGTGAAATTGATGTGGACGAACTATCCGAATATGCCGACAGGCGCCAAGGCCACTCCGGAGCTTTACCAAAGGCTGGTGGATTTCGGCCTTCGGCACAGGATCCTGATTGTGAACGACAATCCCTATTCATTCATCCTTTGCGGGAAGCCGCTGTCGATCCTGGCGGCGGACGGTGTCGAGGAGTGCTGCCTCGAACTCAACTCGCTGAGCAAGGCGCACAATATGAGCGGATGGCGAATCGGAATGGTCGGCGGCGCGCCGGAACTGATCGCCGAGATCCTGAAGGTGAAGAGCCAGATGGACTCCGGAATGTTCAAGCCGCTGCAGCTCGCCGCCATCGAGGCGCTGAACCAAAGCCCGGAATGGTTCGAGGAACTGAATTCTGAATATGTCCGCAGACGTGTCGCCGCGGGCAGGATATTCGACACCATCGGGGCTGTCTATGACCACGACACGGCGGGGTTGTTCCTCTGGGGACGGGTGCCTTCGGAATATGCCTGTGACGGGATGACGGCGGGAGAGGTTGTCTCGGAACGCATCCTTCACGAGGCGGGAGTGTTCATCACCCCCGGCTTCATATTCGGAAAGAACGGTGAGAACTACATCCGCGTCTCCCTCTGCGCCAAGCCGGAGATTCTGGAAAATGCTAATGAAAGGATAGTCGCTTCGGCGGCACTTCGACGAGCTCAGTGACCGCACTTCGACAGGTTGGTGAGCTTGTCGAACCACAGTGACCGCACTTCGACAAGCTCAGTGACCACATTTTTTCGGTCACCGAGCCTGTCGAGGTGTCCGAAGCTCCGGTAAAAAAAGTAGTAATATGACAGTAGGAATCATAGGCCTGGGCCTAATCGGAGGCTCAATGGCCATAGACCTCAAGAGAAGAGGCTTCGCCGGAACCGTCCTCGGAGTCGAGGCCGATCCGGTGAACGCAGCCGCCGCGGAAAGGATGGAACTCGCTGACGAGATCGTCCCGTTCGAGAACTGCGTCCGCAGGAGCGACATCGTCGTGATAGCTATCCCGGTGGGCGCGGCCGTGAAACTGCTCCCGCAGGTGCTTGACATATTCAAAGAGGAAGGAAGCGGAAAGAAGATCGTGATCGACACCTGCTCCACAAAGAGCAACATCGTCCGTTCCGTCCACTACCACCCGCTCCGCGGCCGCTTCGTGGCGACCCACCCGATGGCCGGCACTGAATATTCCGGACCTTGGGCGGCGATGCCGAACCTGTTCGACGGCCGCGCCTGCATATTCGCCAACACCGAGGATTCCGATCCTCAGGCGGTCAAGGTCGTGGAGGAACTGTACGACACTCTGAATATGCGTCCGCTCTTTATGAACGCCGACAGTCACGATGTCCACACCGCCTACGTCTCCCACATCTCGCACGTCACCTCTTTCGCCCTCGCCCTCACGGTTCTGGACAAGGAAAAGGACGAGAAGCACATCTTCGATCTCGCGTCCGGAGGCTTCTCCTCCACTGTCCGTCTGGCGAAAAGCTCGGCCGAGATGTGGACTCCGATTCTCCAGCAGAACAGGGACAATGTGCTGCACGTCATCGACACTTATCTGGAGAAGATGAAGCTTTTCCGTGACGCAATCGCCGACTACGACGGAGACAGGATCACGGAACTCATCCACGACGCTAATAGGATTAAAAAGATTTTGAGATAGTTATGGAACGAACACTTGACATCATCCCCGTCTCTGAGTGGGGATTCTTCGACGAGAGCATTCCGCCTCTTGTCATCGCCGGCCCTTGCAGCGCCGAGTCTGAGTTGCAGGTTATGATGACCGCCAAAGGCCTCGCTGAATTCGGCATCCACGTTTTCCGAGCGGGAATATGGAAGCCCCGCACCCATCCGGGTTCTTTCGAAGGAATAGGAACACAGGGTCTCAAATGGTTGCAGAAGGTCAAGAACGAGTACGGAATGAAGGTCTGCACGGAGGTGGCCAATGAGAAGCACGTCTATGAGTGCCTTAAGTACGGCATCGATATGGTCTGGATCGGAGCGCGCACTACCGCCAATCCTTTCCTTGTGCAGGAAATCGCCGAGGCTCTCAGGGACACCGACATTCCGGTTCTTGTGAAGAACCCGGTCAATCCCGACATCGACTTGTGGGTGGGAGCCTTGGAGCGTCTCAACAGAGTGGGAGTCAAAAAGTTGGGAGTCATCCACCGCGGTTTCTCCACATCGGAGAAGATTCCGTACAGGAACCAGCCGGGCTGGCAGTTGGCTGTGGAGCTGCGCACCAGATACCCTATGCTTCCGTTCTTCGCCGACCCGAGCCATATGGGAGGCTCTCGCCAGTACCTGAAGGAACTGTCGCAAAGGGCTATGGATCTTGGACTTGACGGCTTGATGATCGAATCCCATTGCGATCCTTCCTGCGCGTTGAGCGACGCCAAGCAGCAGCTTGTCCCTTCGGATCTGAAGGCCTTGCTTGAGAGTTTGACCGTCCGTCAGAAAGTCACCAACGACAAGGAGTACAACGAGGGCATAGAGCAGCTGCGCTCTCAGATTGATGTCATTGACGAGAATCTGCTGGTGGCTTTAGGCAACAGAATGGAGATTTCCCGCAAGATAGGGGAGTTCAAGAAGGCTCACAACATCGCCATCGTACAGACATCCCGTTGGGACAGCATCCTTTCCTCGATGATAGAGAAGGGAAAGGAGTACGGACTTCCGGAGGAGTTTGTCACCGCTTTCTTCACGGCGATCCACGAAGCGTCTGTCGCGGAGCAGAACAAGATTCTTGAGTCCGGTCGCTGAGGCTTTTGGCGCGCCGGTGGTTCGGCAGGCTCACCAACCGGTCACTGAGCCTGTCGAAGTGACCGGGCTGGGAAATGATTAGCCGCTTCGGCAGGGCGCTTCGACACGCTCAGCGACCACACGCTCAGCGACCGGTCGAGCGAATCCCCACCCTTAGAACCGGTACCCGATCCCGATGGTCATCGTGCCGCCAAGCGCGTCGTTCCCGACCAGATAGGCTGCGTCAAGGCTGACACCGAACAGGCGGACACCCAAACCCACCGTTGCGAACGACGGAAGGACGGCCTCCTTTGTCCCGAAATGGTAGCCGCCCCTGACGAAGACCATCTCCTTGAACGAGTACTGCACTCCTGCGGCCACCGTAAAGTTGCCGCTGAAGAAATAGTCAGCGTCAGCCGCGACCCTGACACCGTGCCTGTCAAGGAAAGTCCTGCTCCAGTCCGCCCCGACTGTGGCCGACGCGGGAAGGCTGAACGAATCTCCTGACTCGGACTTCACCGATGCCCCCAAAGAGGAGACCCCGGCGGTCAAACTCAACTCCGAAAGCCTGTAGGTCAGGAATATGTCCCCGGCGACTGCGGAGTAGGAATCATCTCCCGACAGCCTCTGCGAAGCGTAGCGTACATTCGCCCCCACGGCAAGGTTGTCCAGTATTCTGAACCCCGCTCCTCCGTTGAGAATCAACTCCTTAGGCCTGAATGTCCCTCCGGTCTCACCGGTTTCCGTTGTCGAAGAGTATTCCTCCCCGGTCTGATAGGCCCCTCCGATGCAGAAGCCGAATCTGTTACCGGTTCTGACTGCCCCTCCAACGTTGATGTTTGTGGATTTCACCCCGTCAGGAGACCAATTCTGTCCGGACACTCCGAAAGACATCCTCTCGGCGGCGAACGGAATGACGGAAGCGTTCCTGAATGATGAATATGCCGTCTCGCTCACCCCAGCCACTCCGGCGAAGCCCATCCCCGCGGCCACAGGATTCCTCTCGGCCCTTACAAACGTGAGCGCCTCGTTTTCCTGCGCCTTGGCGAGACCGAGCGAAGCGACACACACGGCCGCCGCCGTCAATATATTCCTGATCAGTCCCATTATTTCTTGATTATTGTCTGTTCATATTCTTTGCCGCCGAATCTGAAGGTCGCCTTGTATTTGCCTGGGGCGCAGCCGGTCAGATCGATTCCGGCGGGTTTGAATGCGCTTGCCTCGAACTCTCCCTCGAACGCAACCCCTCCGGTCTGAGAGGTCAGTTTCACGGACAGAGCCTCGGCCTTTTTGCCTGTGGCCACCTTCAGCACGTCCTTGACCGGATTAGGGTAGGCAACGTACTCGGCGCCGTCACTCCTGGCCACGATGATGAACTCCGCCGTGGCCATAGCTTTCTTTGAGTCAAGGGCCGTGACTGTCACTGTTGTCGAACCGCCTTTGAGAATCAGACCCGAGATGGAATACTCGTTCTGGTACAGGCGGATTATGGACGGATTGCTGACGGACACACTGTAGTTGAGGTCTTCGCCGTCAGGGTCTTGGAAGTAGTCCGGCAGTTCCAGGGTAAAGCCTTCCCCGATGGACGTTATGAGCATATTCTCAATGTCTTTGACCTTGCTCGGGGGATTGTTCTCAAGAACCTTGTACTTTATCTGCCTTGAGGTCGATGCGCCGTAGGTGTCGGTGGCGGTGAGTTCGGCGGTATATTCACCGGTATCGACGTTGGCGGCGTTGATTGTCAATGATTTGGTGAAAGGAGTGTAGGAGTCAGCGACGGATCCGGCTTTGTAGGAAGTCGTGAATGAGTGGCCGTCGGGATCGTAGATCGTCACGTTGAAAGTCTTGGTCTCGTGCGATTTGAGCGTCAGCTCGCCTTCGGTCTCCAATTCGATGACCGGAGGATTGTTTTTTCCCGTCACGAAATTGGTGATGTCGCTCGCTTCCCCGTAGGCTTTTGAATAAGAGTGGCCGATGACCTTGCAGTAGTAGGAGGAATTGAAATCAAGGTCGCTGACTTTCGCTGACATAGTCTCTCCGATTCTTCGGTCGGTCGTTATGTCCTTCCTCGTCACTCCGGACGGAAGACTTTTGGTCGGATCCGCCGCTTCTACGGCGCTTCTGTCTTTCCCCGTCAGCACGGTGTAGCCGTAGGCCGGATGCCCGTCGGAATCCCCGGAGACAGTCCAGGACAATGTCAACTCATTGGTCACTACCGAAGCCTTGACATTCCGAGCCTTGCCCGGAGCGAGAGTGCAGCCGTAGGCCATTGCCGCGGTCACATCCATAAGTCCTCCGATGGAGCTTGGGACAGCGTCCGTCCTCTTCGTCCCGAGAAGTCTCTCCTTGAGTTCGTCGCAGGTGAACCCCGGTCCTCCAAGGTAGGAGACTAACAGTGCTGCGGCTCCGGAGACGTGAGGGCAGGCCATCGATGTCCCGGAGAGGTAGCCGTATTTCCCTGACGGGAGAGTGCTATAGACCGAGCTTCCCGGAGCGGCGATGTCCACGAAACTTCCGTAGTTGGAGTAAGTGGCCTTGTTCCCGTAGCGGTCGATCGCAGCGACGGCGATGACGGGTTCGTAATTGGCCGGGACCCCGTTCTCGATGTTGTCGTTACCCGCAGCGAACACGACCAGACCTCCTTTCATCGGCGAGTCGGCCAACTGGTTGCCGTCGTTGTCGCATCCGGCGTACTTTATGAAATAGTCTATGGCGGCTTTGTCCGAGATGCTTACCGTTCCGGCCATCGCTTCGGCAAGTTCCTTCCTGTCCAAAAAACCGTCTCCATCGGAGTCGTAATCGTAGGCCCAGCTGTTCTGGCAGATGACCGCCCCGTGGTCGGCAGCCCACTTTATCGCTAACGCACTGCTTCCGTTCCTGTAGGATTTCTTGCCGCCGCTTGTGATCTCGCGAAGAATCTCGCAGGACATAATCGTTACTCCTTTCTCGCCTCTCGCTGCGTCTCCTCCCGCGACTCCGCAGACTCCGATTCCATTGTTGTTCACTGCGGCGACCGTCCCGGCGACGTGGGTGCCGTGCGACCCGGCCACGACAGACTCGCTGTAGCTGATGGTGCTGTAGTTCTCTTTCGAGCAGTTGGCCGCCAGGTCGGCGTGGGTGAGATCCACGCCTTCATCCACCACGGCCACAATCACTTTCGGATTACCTGAGGTGTAGGTGTTCCAGACCGGAAGCACATTGATGTCGTCTCCCTGCGAGCCGGTGTTCTCAAATCCCCATTGATTAGAGTAAAAAGGGTCGTTGAATCTGTCCGTCACCACGGTACGGCGGTTTTCGACATATTCAATGCCCGGGATTGATTCGAGTTCGGCGGCGGCTCTTGTCTGAGGAATGTCCGTCCTGTAGTTCACGATGTACCATTTGTGCAGGCCTTCCCGTCTTGTGCGCGGCTCGAACTCACCGGCGTCGGGGAACAACCGCCGGATCGAGGATATTCCTATCTCGTCCAGAGTCTGGTTCAGCCCCATCGACCTTGTGACGAGTTTTCCCTCGCTCAGGTCGCTCTCCACAAGAGAGACCATCTCGTCGCTGAATCTCACGATCACCTCCCCGCTGACGATGGAGTGGTCGATTTCCTCGCCGTTCTCCTGCGTCACGGTCTTTTCGGACACATCCGTCATCATCTCCTTGTCGCAGGATGCGGCCAAGACAAGCGCCACCAGCGGCAAATATATTCTTTTCATATCCCGGTCATTTTAGCGAAGTTGCATTGGCTTCTGAATATGCCCGTAAAGTTACTGAATATTTTTCTCTGCGGCAACGGCGGCTATGCATTGACAACCTTCCATCCGTCGATGCGGCGGTTCTCCCTGGAGAAGTTGACTCCGGTCTTTTAGCCGCGATCATATCCTGACAGAATATGGATGGGCCATTTTACGTAACAAATAGCCGCCAAATTCCCTATTGCTTTTGCGCCAAATTGCCAAGCGGAACTAAGCCAAATAACCAAGTGGTAAAATGCCAAACGCCAAAGCAAAATAACGCCAAATGGCAAAGTGATTCGTAAAAACTTTGGAGGATAAGCGTTTTGTGATTATCTTTACATAAGATTATTGACGTGATAAATTGGAACAGATGGATAATAAAACTTACAGGACGAGGATAGCTGACAAGCTGCTTGCGGAGAAACTGGACGCCATAGGCGCGGTGCTTATCGAGGGAGCCAAGTGGTGCGGCAAGACCACGACAGCGGAACAGGCGGCAAAAAGCGTGCTTTATCTGGCGGACACGGACACGTTCCGGCAGAATATGGAAATGATAGACCTGCATCCGAGGGTGTTGCTTTCGGGTGAAGCCCCTATGCTTATCGACGAGTGGCAGGAAGCCCCGAAACTGTGGGATGCCGTCCGTTTCGAGGTGGATCATAGGGACAAGGAGGGACAGTTCATCCTGACCGGCTCGGCGGCTCCCGGTAAAGAGAAGCTCGAAGAGATCCACCATACCGGGACGGGGCGGTTCTCGTGGCTGAAGATGCGCCCGATGAGCCTGTTCGAGTCCGGGGAGTCCGAAGGCACGGTCAGCCTTGCCGAACTGTTCGGCGGGAATACGGATTTTGCCCTGAAGGCCCCCGACCATAAATTGGGGGACATCGCTTTTATGATGTGTCGCGGCGGCTGGCCCGCTTCTCTCCGGAAAAAGTCTGCGGCAGCGGCGCAGTTGGTGGCGACGGAATACTATCAGGCCGTGGCGCGTACGGACATATCCAAAGTGGACGGGGTCGTGAAGAACCCCGAACGTGTGAAACGTCTTATGCGCTCCTATGCCCGACATCAAGGTTCGCAGGCTTCGCTTGCCACCATCTCCGGGGACATTTCGACGAACGAGGTGGAGAGGCTGTCGGAAAATACAATATCGGAGTATCTTGTGGCGTTGAAGAAAATATTCGTGGTGGAAGATGCCTTGGCTTGGAATCCCAACCTGCGCTCGAAAACGGCTATCCGCAGCAGCGATACCCGTTATTTCGTCGATCCCTCGATAGCCGTGGCGGCATTGGAGATGGGCCCCGACGACCTGCTTGGCGACTTGAATACTATGGGGCTGCTCTTCGAGACGTTGGCCGTGCGCGATCTGCGCTGTTATGCCGACGCCCTGTCCGGGACGATGTACCACTACCGGGATAAAAGCGGTCTGGAGTGCGATGCGGTGATGCACCTGCGTGGCGGACGCTACGGGCTGATAGAGGTGAAATTAGGTGGCAGCACGGGCATAGAAGAGGGGACCGCCACCCTGAAGGCTTTGGCTGCCCGGATTGACACCGACAAGATGAAAAGCCCCTCATTCCTTATGGTTCTTACCGCTGTCGGGCAGTTCGCCTACACACGTAAGGACGGGGTTTTGGTCGTGCCTGTCGGCTGCCTGAAACCGTAACGGTGCTAACCCCGCACGCTTTTCAGCCAGCGGCGGCAAATATATCCTTTTCATATCTTGGTCATTTTAGCGAAGTTGCACTGGCTTCTGAATATGCCCGTAAAGTTACAAAATATTTTCCTCTGCGGCAACGAGGGCGGCAGCTATGCCTGCTTGGGCATTATGATTTGAATGTTGTGTGCTTCTTGGTAGGCAATGTTATGTCTGTCGGTAGTCCTGTTGGTTCATTGGTGGGTACAAATAAACTCCGGTCACTGAGTTTGTCGAAGTGGCCGGAGTCTATTATTATCTTTTATTTACAGCCTATTCAGCGGTAGAGCTTCCGCCTCCGATGGCTTTGTTGTAGAGGGTCTCTCTCTCTGGGAAGACGTAGGTCCATCCGTTGTTGTCGTCAACACCGATCTCAACGGCGATGGCGTCGTGGATGTTGCCGCCCTTGCTGAGTCCCTTTCTGTTGATAGGGAGTTTCCAGCGCTTGTAGTCGCTGAATCCGAATCCCTCGCCCCAAAGCTCAAGCTCGCGGTAGTTTCTGATGTCCTTGATCAGGGCATCACCCGTGGTGGTGCAGGTGTAGGTTGTCCTGCCGGTCTCCACGTTCAACTTGTTGAGGGCTGCCTGCGCGGCGCTCTCGTTTCCGAGGTAGTAGTTAGCCTCAGCCTCGATGAGAACCATCTCGGAGGCTCTGATGAAAGCCAAGTAGCCTACTCCTGGAGTTCCGAAAGTGTAGTACTTGAGGTGGTCTCCAAGCCTGTAGTAGCCAGGTGCAAGAGGAGCGGTGAATCCTGTGACGGCCTTGCTTGCCACATAAGCCTTTACCTCGGCGTAGAGGTCGGCGTTCTTGACAACTTTCTTGTTATTCTCCACGGTAAATCCGAGGTAACCCTGACCTTTGTCAACATCTCCGTCCTTGTAGGATGGGAACTTGTCGGTGGTGAGGAACAGAGCCTTGCGGACATCGTTGTTGTCAGTGATCTGGTCTGTGAGTTCAGTGTTGATTCCACCGGCTCCGTTAGCGGAAGCGGAAGCGTAGTAGCCGTTGCAGGAGAACTGAGTTCCGTAGGTCCAGTACCAACCGTTCTCGGTCTCGTCTCCGAAGCTGCCGAAGATCCACTCGCTGTTCGGCCTGCAGAAGCCGTCGTTGTAGGCCTCTCCCTTCACGAGAGGGTAGCCGTCCTCGGCGAGTTTCGCCTCTGAAAGTGCCTTGGAGTAGTCCTGTCTGGTGAGGGCGGCTCTCGCATAGACAGCGTGCGCCACGTTGACGTTAGGAATCCAGACATCGCCTTCCTCGCGGGTGACGCTTGTCTTGCCGAACTCGGAGATGGCCTCCTCGCAGTCGGCGTAGATCTGACTGTAAACCTCTTCCTCAGTTGACACAGGGAGGTCGCCTGTTGACTCGTCGAGTCTGAGCGGAACACCGTCTGATGATCCGTTGCCTGAATCTACCCAGCGTTTCGCATAGTACTGGAGGAGCTTCTGGTAGCCGTAGGCCCTGAAGGTCAAGGCCGCACCCTTGATGAAGGATTTCTCCTCGTCGGTGGCGGAGCTGGCGTCGATCTTCGCAAGGAGAGTGTTGGCCTGCCCGATGATGTTGTAGTAGTAGTACCAGGCGTAGAAACAGTACTTGGTTGTCTTGTTGTTGCAGAAGCCCATATTATGGACTGTGGACCAGCCTGAGGCGTAGGCGTTGTAGGTGTAGTCCTGGCTCGGGTAGTTCTCGAAGAGCCTGATCACAGCATTCTCACCGCAGTCTCCTTGGCTTCCCATATACTGCTGGGTGCACATTGTCTCGGCGATTCCGTTCAGGGACGCATAGGCGTTCTGGAAATTGACGGCAGCGAGTTCCGCGCTCACGGAGTCCGTCGGGGCGGTGTCGAGATAGTCCTTCCCGCATCCGGACACAATGGCCGCTCCGGCTGCGAATATACCTATTATTTTAACGAAAGGTTTCATATTCAATTCTTTATTTGTTGGTTTAGATTAAAGATCAAGAGTTACACCAAGGTTGAACACACGAGCTGTTCCGTAGGTGTTGTCGGATGATCCGCTGAAAGAGTACTGAGGGTTCATACCCTTGAGGGATGTGATGGTGACAAGGTTCTCGACGCTGGCGTTGAGGAGGATGCCCTTCACGTTGATCTTCTCGGTCAGTCTCTTAGGAATGCGGTAGCCAAGGTTGATGTTCTTCACGACGAAGTAGGACGCGTCCTGAAGCCAGCGGCTGCCGGCGGCGTTGTTGTACTTGCTCCTCTCGAAATCCACGATCGGAATTCCGTCAGGATCGATTCTGTTGGCCTCTGTCATTCCGGAAGGCTGGGCGGTCCAGGACTTGAGGATGTCCTTGTGGTTCTGGCTTGCGCTGGATGCGCTGCCGGTGGACATCAGGCTGGCGTAGGAGCTGTCGTAAACCTTTCCGCCGAGGCTGTAGGTGAAGAGGGCGCTGAGGGTGAAGTTCTTCCAGGTGAGGGAAGTGTTGAACGAACCGTAGGCCCAAGGAATGGCGGATCCGCACCAGTCACGCAGAGCGTAGTTGTAGTCGTAGGTGTAGTCCGTGCCGTTGATGGTCACAAGCTCGTTGGCCTTCTCTGCGTCAGCCTTCATATCAGGGTCGATCTTGTAGAGTGAGTAACCGTTGGTCTGATCGACTCCTACGAAGTTGTAGGCGTAGAACTCATAGACTGAGTGTCCTTCCTCGTAGCGGCGGATGCTGCTGACGGTGATCGGCTCGTGGTCAGGGAGGGTGATGATCTTGTTCTTGAGGAATGTGGCGTCAAGCCCTACGTTCCAGAGCCAGTGGCCGTTTCTGATGACATCCACGTCAGTCGAAAGCTCGATACCGCGGTTGGAGACCGAACCGATGTTCTTGCTGACTGTCATATTCCAACCATCTCCGTGAGACCAGGAACCGGCTGAGAGAGGAAGCTGGACGTCGAAAAGAAGATCCTTGGATCTCTTGTCGAAGTAGCCTAAACTGAAGTTGACTCTGTCGAACGCGCGTCCCTCGACGGCCACGTCGATTGTCTGGGTGGTCTCCCAGCTGATGTCATTGGCGGCGAGGCTCTTCTTGATGAGGGATGTCTTTCCGCCGTTCTTGTCGATCTCGTACAGAGCCTGGTAGCCGTAGAAACCTACGCCGGCGTCGTTGCCGACCTCTCCGTAAGCGGCGCGGAGCTTGAGGGCGTCGATCTTGTCAACGTTCTCCATAAAGCTTTCCTTCTTGATGTTCCAGTTCGCTCCGACTGAGAAGAAGTTACCCCAGCGGTTGTCCGGATTGAATCTCGATGATCCGTCACGACGGAACGAAGCGTCGAAGAAGTACTTCTCTGCGAAGTTGTAGCGGACACGGGCGAGGTAGGATTCTACCCTGTAGTTGTCGTTTGATCCTGAGGTATAGGAATCTGTGAGGAAGTTGCCGAGGACGATGTTGCCCGGAACCGCCATATTCGTGTTCATCGAGCTTTGGTACTTGCGAAGGTAGGAGTAGTTCTCGTGACCGGCGAGTACATCGACGTGGTGGAGTCCGAATTCGCGCTCCCAGGTCAGCATCTCTGAAAGGGTGTAGTCGTGGTAGCGGTAGTGGGTGTCGGTGAAACGTCCGTTGTTCGTGGCACCGTCGCCGATCTCAGGGTTGTTGTACTTCTCTGTGGCGGTGGTGGAATGGTTCACGATTCCCTTCACTGTGGCGGAGAATCCGTAAGGCAGGGTGACTGTGGCGAAAGCCTGGCCGCCCAGCACGTTGCGGTGCGAGTTCTGCTTGTCAGTCCTGAGCTCGTAGGCGACGTTTCTGTTGTCCAGATAGTCGGCCACGGTGTCGTACTGCTTCTCTCCGTTGGCGTCAAGGGCGAACGAGCCGTCGGCGTTGTGGAGATAGTAAGGGTAGATAGGAGCGGTGTATCTTGCGATGTAGAACGGGTTGGCGTAGTAACTGCCCGTCGCGTTGTCATTGAAGTTCCTCTCGGAGACGGTAGCGTTGACGTTGATGCCGGTCTTGAACCACTTGTTAGGAGTGAAGGTCGTGTTGATACGTCCTGTCATTCTTTCGTAGTCGCTGGCAACGATGTAGCCCTGCTCGTTGGTGTAGCCGAGGGAGGCATAGACGTTGAATTTGCTGGAAGCCACGCTTCCGGACACTGAGTAGTCCTGACGGTAGCCGGTGCGCTCGACGGCGTCGAACCAGTTAAGGTCGTCATAGACGCTCTTTCTCTTGGCTATGAGCTTTCCGTTGGCGTCGAACAGAGCGTCGTTGGCTCCGTCGTAGATGTTCAGTTTGGCGTAGTCGGCGATGAGATGCTCTGTAGCGTAGGTGCCGGCGGCGGTGGCGTCAAGCTTAAGGGAACTGTGCATAGCGTAGTTCCTCATCGCTGCCCAGGAAACCTCCATCCACTCGTCAGGATTGAGGGTGTCGTACTCAGGAAGGCCGCGGGTGTAGATACCCTGGTTGATCTTCACGGTGACGGAAGGATCGGTAGAGCCTTTTCCGCTCTTGGTGGTGATGAGGACGACTCCGTTGGCGGCACGGTTACCGTAGAGGGCGGCTGACGCGGCGTCCTTCAGGACGGAGATACTGGCGATGTCGGCAGGGTTGATCTCGGCGATGTTGCCTTCGAACGGAGCTCCATCGACAACGAACAGCGGCGTGTTGGAACCGTTCACCGAACCGAATCCACGGATTCGGATCGTAGGGGCAGCACCCGGCTCACCGTAGGTGTTGTTGACCTGAACGCCTGGAGCGGCACCTTCCAAAGCCCCTGTGGCTGAGGTAGTTGTGCGCAGCTCAAGTTTTTTCTCGTCAATCTGGGAGACAGAACCAGTGATGGATTCCCTCTTCTGAGTACCGTAAGCCACAACGACAGTCTCGTTGATCGAGTTGGCCTCCGCGAGAAGTGTGACTGACACGTACGGAGCGATCTTTACGGTCTGAGCCTTCATTCCAAGGAAAGAGACCTCAAGCTGTGTGGCGTTGGCCGGAACGTTGGAAAGCGAGAACTTTCCGTTGGCATCGGCGTAGGTGCCGATCGCTGTCCCGGAGACAATGATGGATGCGCCGGCTACCGGCTGTCCGTCATCCGAGTTCACGACTCCAGAGACATTCTGGGTCTGAGCCAGGGCCGTACCTATGCTGATGATCAGGCACAGCGCGATTGTGAAAAATTTTTTACCCATAAGTTTAATGATTTGGAATAATTCAGACTTTGTTAAACTTGACCTTTAATTTATTCTAAATTTTTGTTTTTACACATCATCCCGCCCACAGCCCGTTGCGGGCAAATCATACGTTCTCCCCAAGTTCAATCGCACAATAAATCCGGCGAACGTTCTGCAATATAAACACTTTTTCCTGAATATCCAACGTTTTTGTGACGTTTTGTCCGATAAACCACATAAAATTTTATCGTTTTAAGGATTTCATTCACTTTCACTCACTAATTGTAAGGCTTCGGAAAGTGTCAGTAATGGCGATATTCACCCTTTATTAATAAATATTTAAAACTGAGTCATTATGTCACAAATTTCGTTTCACGATGTATGCGAACTATGGAAGGAAGAGAAGGAACGCTATGTGAAATTATCCACTATGGCGGCCTATTCATTGATCATCCACAATCATCTGGAGCCTGCGTTCAGGGTTCTTGACGATGTCACCTCAGAGTCGGTGCAGAGACTGGTCGATTCCAAACTGGCCGTCGGAATGAGCGAATCCACGGTCAAAGGCCTGCTTGTCGTCCTCAAGATGTTGCTTGGCTTCGGGGAGAAGCACGGACTGGTCGAGCATCGGATCATTGACGCGCGCTTCCCGCCGAATAGGGTAAGATTCCAGATGGAGATCCTGTCTGTTGTGGAGGAGAGGCGTTTGCTGACTTACCTTTCAAGCCATCGGGACAAGTACAGTCTCGGACTCCAGATCTGTCTTTTGACCGGAATGCGCATCGGGGAGGTGTGCGCGTTGAAATGGAAGGATGTGGACATCGTGTCCGGAGTCATCAGGGTAAGAAGGACTGTCCACCGGGTCTATCTGCTGGACAGCGGGCCGAGGCATTCAGAGTTGACGGTGGATCTTCCTAAGACCACCACCTCGTACAGGGACATTCCTATAATCAAGGATTTGGCGGACGTTCTTACAGAATATTCATTGAAAGGGAGGAGCGGGGAGTGTTTTGTCATTTCCGGCGGCGCACGTCCCACCGAGCCTCAGACTATGCGCAATCATTTCAAGCGCTTGGTCGCCTACTTGGGCATTCCGCTGCGCCGCTTCCACGGGCTTCGGCACACTTTCGCGACCCGCTGCGTGGAGACTCGCTGCGACTACAAGACGCTCAGCACGATCCTCGGCCACACCAGCGTGTCCACGACCCTCAACCTCTATGTCCACCCGGGATTGGAGCAGAAGCGCAAGTGCGTCGAGGAGATGGCGAAGTCAATCAAATGACCGTCGGCCTCGCCGGCCAATGAATATCCCGCCGTCCAATGAATATTATGTTAAAGAACAATTACCTGTCGCCCCTTGGGCAGCCTTGTCGAGACAAAGACAGGGACGAAAGCATTTTCCACACGCAGCCTCGGCCACGCATAAGCGCTCCAGACGGGCCTCCACGTATGTCACGTGTGGCCGACCCCACCTTTCGGGGACAGGGTCAGCCACGTCAGGATGCACCACAGGCAGCCTGTGGTGCTTTCGTGTGGCCGAGGTCTTCGGAATTCTGTGAACCGGATCGTAAGCCTGCGTGTCACAAACCCTTTCAGGCTTGGGTGAGGGATGGCGCTTCGCCGGAAAGCGTCCACACATTGTCTAGTCCTGAAATAAGTTTACCGAAGTTGAACAATAAGTAGTTAGGACACGGATGTCCTGATATCGGTTTACGTTGATGTCACAAAGATACAACATTCCGAGTGATTCTTATAACGGCGCCGCCGCGCAACTGCCAGGCGCGCCTGCCGCAATGCCGCCGGCCGCCTGCTGCCTTAGCCGCCAGTAGTTTTTCCAAAGCCTCCTTGGCTGCCGTGATGCCGTCCTCGCCGCCGCCGGGGTCATATTCCCTATGCTTGCATGCGGCCGCTCGTTGTTGTAGAGATGGATCACCCTGTCAATGGTTTCCCGCGCCATCGCCTGCGACGTCAGCGTCGTATGGTACAGCCACTCCGTCTTCAGGATGCCGTTTACCCGCTCGGCGACCGCGTTCTCGTAGGGGTCGCCCTTGTCGGTCATGCTGATGAGGACGCCGCTCTGCTGGAGCCTGTTCACATAATCCTGACAGCAGTACTGGCACCCTCTGTCCGAATGGTGGATAAGCCCTTTCAACGCCCCCTCGGGATATTTGGCGAGGGCCATCCCCAGGGCTTTCAGGGGGCCGGCCGTGTCCAGGGTGTCGTGGAGGGCGTGCCCCACGATCTCGTGCGTGTACGCGTCGGTGATGAGCGACAGGTACATGAACGTCCTCCCCGCGTCCCGCGCTATCTCGACGTAGGTTATGTCACTGACCCACACCTCGTCCGGGCGGGACGGGACAATCCCCCTGGTCAGGTTTGGCCACTTCCTCATCCAGTGCCTTGAGTAGGTCGTGACGACTCGGTAATGTCTGCGATTGACCAGGAGCCCGCTTTCGCGCAGGAGGCTGAACAGCCTGTCCCGGCCTATGTCGTGGCCCCTCTCCGCGAGCTTGATCTGAAGTTTTCGCGCGCCCAGGCGGGGCATGTCCTTGCGGATCAGCCTGACCTCGCTGATGATGGCGGTGTTGTCGATCTCTTCCGAGCAGGTCGCTCGCCTCTGCTTCCAATGGCCCTGTCTGGTGAGGCCGAACAGTCCACAAAGGGAGTCAAGGCTTACTTCCGGGTGACGCCCTTTGAGTTCCTCGACTGTTCGGCCTCTACTTTTTTTGACAGGTCGATGCCGTACTCGTCCTTCAGGATCCCCATCATCACCTCGTAGCCCTCGGCCTTGATGTTCGAGAGCTTCAGGGCGTTCTCCAGGGGCCTTGATCTTGTCGTGGAGAAGCCGTACTTCTTCTTGGTGGGTCATAATCGATGTCGCTATCCTCCGCTTCTGCGGATTGTCAAAGATATCAATTTTTCCTTGTTTGTAGTCGCTGGCCAGAGTCTTTATTCTCAGCGCGCTGTAGCCGTACCGCCTTGACAGGCTTTCCACGGACACTCCCGAGAAGTACTCGCGCAGCATTTTCCCCTGGGCACGCTGCATCGCCCGATAGCTTTTTGATTCCATAATGGTTTACTTTTTTGGTAAACTTTTTTCAGGACGACACACATACCGTGGCGGATAACACGCTGATTATCAGCCAAAAGCGACTTGTCCTAGTCGGAAATTCAACACCAAGACAAGGCTTAAGACATTCATTCTGCGTGACTTAAGTGCCACGGCTATTAGGGGCTGCTTAACTGGGTGTACATAGTCTTTCCGCCTCGTCACCGTGTCGGAAAAAGTTGTTATCTTTACCTGTTGGTTGAATTAAATTAGTGAATATTTTATCTGTCCAATCGGACGAT
>CAYZKZ010000002.1:0-69117 GCA_964479325.1 uncultured Muribaculaceae bacterium | reverse complement strand
GCCTTTCACCGATAAATTGTCAATAGAAAAGTTAGTCAACTCGTATATAGTTCCCTTACTTTATAGGAAAACGCGGTAAATTTGCAGGAATTTTTATCAGAAAACGCAGTTTGTGCCTTGAAAATGTATATCTTTGCATTACTAAATAGGCAGTACTATGTTATTCAGAAAAATAACGACACGGATTGAAGAATATCTATCATCTGATTCGGACAGGATGCTGTTGATTGATGGAGCCCGACAGATAGGTAAGTCATACATCATCCGTCATGTGGGAGAAAAGAAGTTCCCCAACTATATTGAAATCAATATGGAAGAGGATAAATTGGGGGACCGGGTTTTTGCGGACGCCAAAACCACGAAGGACTTTTATATGGCTTTGAGTGTTGTGGCCGGCGATAGGATGAAGCAGCGGGAGAATACTCTTGTATTCATTGACGAGATACAAGCCTATGATCATCTTCTGACTCTCGTGAAATTCTTGATGAAAGAGAAGAAGTTCACCTATATTGCCAGCGGTTCCCTGCTGGGAGTGACTTTGAAGAATACCCAATCTGTTCCAATGGGAAGTTTGGATATTCAACATATGTATCCAATGGATTTTGAGGAATTCCTGTATGCCAATGGCGTGGGAGAATTTGCTGTTGATTCCATGAGAGATAATTTCAATAAGCAGGAGGCCTTGTCGGAAGCAATGCACAACAAGCTTATGGACCTCTTTAAGAAATATCTGTTGGTAGGTGGTCTGCCGAAGGCTGTTGAGACATTCGTAGAAAGTCGTAATGTAGTAGAATTCCGCTCTATTCAGAAAGAGGCTCATGATTTATATGGAGTTGACGCCACCAAATATGAGGAGGAGCATGACAGGAAATTGAAGATACGTCGTATCTTTGATATGATTCCATCAAACCTTGAGAATAAAAAGAAGAGAGTTGTCATCAAGGATATCGAAGACAAAAAGTGGAAAAGAAGTAATGATTATTTGGATGAGTTTGACTATCTTATCTCTGCCGGCATAGCATTGGAGGTAAAAGCAATCAGTACACCGACATATCCACTGGTAGAGAATAGCGGGAAGAACTTGTTAAAACTCTATCTGAACGATGTCGGTATTCTGTCAGGAATCTTCTACCGCAACAACATCAAGGCTGTTATGTCGGACATCAAGAGTATAAACCTCGGCTCTGTCTATGAGACAGTCGTAGCCCAGGAGTTGAAGGCTCACGGATATGACTTATACTATTACGACAACAAGAAGAACGGGGAGGTTGATTATTTGATTGATGATGCCGACAATCTGTCAAATATTCCAATCGAGGTAAAGTCCGGAAAAGATTATTCAGTGCATAGTGCATTGGATAAGTTCTTGTTGAATGATGACTATAATATTAAGAAAGCCTATGTGCTGTCAAATGAGCGGAATGTGTATCTCGATAACGGAATTATATATATGCCTATCTACTATGTTATGTTTTTCCAGAACACATCCAATGTGGTAGAAGAATTTCCAGAATAACAGAAGAGGAGGCCTAAGTTGACGACCTCCTCTCGATTTTTAGACAGTCCGATATTGTTCGGCAGGCTGCCACCTGCAGCGGACAGGCGAAACGATGGTCTCATCCTTCTTGAGCTGGGCGAATGCCTTTCCGAGTTTCTCGAGTTCGAGGGTTGCCTTGCGTGCACGAGCGGCAGCGGCCTTGTTGCCTTCAGCGGCCTTGGCGAGGTCAGCCTGAAGAGCGGCTACTACCTCATTGATCTTAGCGATTGTCTCTTTCATACTTTTCAGTTTTTATTTGTTATTCCTGTGTTCGTCCGTGATGTCACGGAATGACCGGCGGCCTTCGATGTAGAAGGAGACACCTTCCGGACGAGAAGATATATCTCGAGGACCAGACATATCCGATAGGCTTTTATGAGAAACTCGGATTCTGGTGGACGGGGTTCTACCTCGTAAAAGGTGGCGTTCTGGTCCTGGGACCGTTTCAGGAGCCTGTCGCCTGCAGTCGGATACCGTTTGGCAGAGGAGTGTGCGGCACGGCGTGGCAGCGCAGGGCAAGCATCGCTGTACCCGATGTTGATAAATTCCCTGGACATATAGCCTGCAGCAGTATGTCACGCAGCGAGGCTGTTGTCCCTATATTTCGTGGCGGGGAGGTTTCTGCCGTTCTGGATATTGACAGCAGTGAACTCGGTACGTTTGATGAAGTTGATATTGAGAACCTCGAGAAAATAGCAAATTCGTACTTATTATACCGGGAACTTAGCCGTTTCTTTCATCGGGATATTGAATTTTTTACTTCTCGGCACTTGCCGTCACTATATTCCCAGACACTGTCGCAGACATCCATCGGGTCTAATAAACCGAAGTCATCCAAATCGTTCCACCCTCCGAACGCTCCGCAGACGTTCAATCCATAGAATTTCATTCCGGAGGCCTTCTGCTCTTCTATCAATCCTTTCACGAAACTATCAATCTCGACCCATCCAAAATCTGAAACACAGAGGATATCCGCCGTGTCAAACTTCTTCTCCCTCGGCAATATGTCTTGGAAAAGCCACTCGAACATGGCATTTTCATTATTTCCTCTCATAGAGACCTTTGAAAGGAACTCGAGAAGTTTGCTCCGGTCCTTTCCAAGCGAATCCACACGCATCATCTTGTGGGAGTCCGAGTAGGCGACAATCAGGACCTCCCTGTGACGCCGTTTCGCAATAATGGTCACGGCATAAGCCAACTGAATGGCAACCTGCAACGGTTCGCCAGTCATGGAAGAACTCTCATCTACACAGATGATGACAGGTCCGTCATTATGGTCATCAGGACGCGAAGCCTGGGACGCTGAAGCAAAAACCTGAAGCCGCTTCTCGGCAAAATCCATAAAAAAGACGTCCTGTGTAGCCTTCTCCGACAAGAGGACCAATTCAGAAGGAAGCAGCGCGGAAAGATTATTGCCGACGGTTATCCCTTCTATGTCACTCTTTGACGCCACTGAAAATCTTCCCTTGGTTTCCGTCACGTCCTCTCCTGCCCTGCCGATAAGCAAGGCAAGCTTCTTCAGGGATTCAGGGATGCTGCGAAGGTAAATGTTCTCCCTTCTCTGCTGCTCCAGCTTCGGATCACTGGCACCGATGCCGGTAAAATCGTCATCTTCATCATCGTTGTCTTCCAAGAAGTCCAGAAGCACGGATATATTTGGCCTCATACCCTCATTACGCCCTTCTTCATTTTCATTGCCGCCATTGTCCTCCGGCTTATTGCCTCTTGACGACGGTTTTTCCTCCAAAACCATTCGGGCCTTCTTGCGAGCCTTCCTCGATGACTCATATATCCGTTTTCTTCTTTCCATAAGTGCCAACCAGAGAGAGAAGAATTCTTCTATCAGACGGTCCATTCTTTCATCCGTCAGACACCCGGCCACACGTTCACTTTCGAGCATATCAGCTAAAGTTTCCAGTTCATTGGACGCATCCTCCTGCCACATCATTACGGGGCTCACCGTATCCAGAAAGCGCTTGTCGGCCATCACCTTCAGGACACCTCTGCGGACAGAGTTGTCTTCCACCTCGGCCCGATCCTGCAGAAACTGCGAGATTTCATTGCCTGAGGATTTGGCGACAGCCACAGCCAACGTCATTGAACGTATCAACTTACCTTCCGCCATTATACTTCTGCAAAGTCTTTGTAATCAATGAATAGTGTTGAATATCCGCCAGGAACACATTGTCTTCGAGCTGCCTACGGAACTCCGCAAGCATAAGACCGGCGCCACCAATGGCCGAACTTGATATGGAGGTATCAGCGTATGAAACTGCCACAGCGTTCTTCTTCCGCAGCTGATAGACATAATTATTGATAGCCACAGCCCCGCTTCTCGGGGACTTTATAAGAAATACTCCATCCGATTCTCCGGCAAGGCCCAACAGGTCGTTTCCTACAAAGCGACCCGGGACAGCTTCAGGCGTAAGCTTCTTGTAATCGGAAATTCTGATTCTGATGGACTCACCTCCTGCCTCAATGATATAATGGACCCCGTCCGGGGTGAAAAATTCTTCCTGACCGCGGCGACTACCCGCAGGACTTGTCTGATGTTTTGTAACCGGCCAGGCCATAGAATCCTTAACAATGGTCTTTGCAAGTTCTTCACATATCTCCTTCCCGACTTTGGGAATCTGGCTGTCGTGGTCCCATATCATGTGCTCCATCAGCAGACAATCGGAGTAATCCACCTGATTCCGCCCGTTCAGAAGAGCGGACATCCGCATGATTCCCAACATCTTCTTCCACCGGCGGTCTGACACATACGGCACCTCATGCTCACCCGAGTCGTTTTCCTGCGACTGTTTTACAATCAGAGTCCTTAGGTTATAGATATAATCCATTATGCTCTCCGGAACATCAATGTCCCTTGAACGCAAAATCAACGACCGGTATTCTTCATCACTGAATGCCAGTTCCCTATCCACACTCGGTTCCGCACTCCTTTCAGATAGTAGAGCCTTGAAATTCAGCCGATTACCTATAGGGCGCACAATATAGCGGATAAGGAAACGGTCCCAAAGTGCTTCAAGTCCTTCCCCTTCAGCCGGAAGTTCATTCGATGCCGATATGATACCTTTAAGGGGCAGTTCCAAGTCCCTGTCACCGTTGCGGAATATCTTCTCATTGATGGCAGTCAGCAGCGAATTCTGTATTGACGGGCCAGCCTTCCAGATTTCATCCAGAAATACGATATCCGCTGTCGGCAAATAGCCGTCAGTCACTCTCTCATACGTGTCACAGTCCTTCAGTTTACTGATGGAGACCGGACCGAATATCTCATCCGGTGTGCTGAAACGGCTCATCAGGTACTCAAAGCTGCGGGCATCGCGGAATGCCATCTTTAGTCTCCGCGCCACCATGCTTTTCCCGACACCTGGAACACCCAGCAGAAAGATGCTCTCGCCCGAGAGCGCAGCAAGCAGGCTGAGGCCAATCACCTCGTCACGTTCATAGGCCCCGGCACTCATTGCATCCAAAAGGCGTATAATCCTGTCTCTAATATTGTTTGTCATATCTTTTTCTAATCGGTTTTCTTATAAATAATGCCATATTGTTCAGTTCCCGTTCCAGATTTTTGGGTAAGTTCCTGATTTCCACCATGTAGTTTCCTCCCAACATGTGAATCTGGATAGCATCTTCATAGAGATCGATGCTTTTGAGAAAACGACGGCCGAAGCGTTCCGTAACTCTCCATTGTACCAGCCTACAACAAGTGGCAGTGCATCCTCACACAGGAATTCGAACTCGCCTGGAAGCGCGGCGAATTTTTCCCATGACACATCCATAAACAAGTTCTCCCGATAGTGGTTGAGAGCGAAGTCCTGAATCAGATAGAGAGCATCTGCCATTGTAGCCAATGCAATGTCGGCAGGCAGTTCCACCGTAACGGAGAATTCTTCCGGCATAAGCGCCGTAAGAAATATCCGCTATCTGAAAGGTGAAACCATATCCAGGACATCATCCATTGTCAACTTTGAACTGCGGTCCGTTCCCGCCAGGATGGCATCCGAAATCTCTTTTTTCGTTTCATGCAGACGCAGGATCTTCTCCTCAATGGTATGCTGCGAAACAAGCCTGATGACCGTCACCGCACGTCCCTGTCCCAGACGGTGAGCCCTATCCTCGGCCTGTTTCTCTATGGACGGATTCCACCACGGGTCAGAGATGATGACATAGTTTGCCGCAGTAAGATTCAGTCCCAGACCTCCTGCCTTCAAGCTCACAAGGAAGATCGGACAGACACCGGACTGGAACTTCGTGACGAGCATCTTACGTTCCTGGAGCGAAGTACTGCCATCCAGATAGAGGTAGTTGTACCCTTCTTTCGTGAGCATCCTGCCGATGATGTCCAGAAAGGAAGTGAACTGTGAAAAGATGATCACATTGTTGTTCCCTCCAGCCATCAACGTGGACATGATGTCTTTCAAAGCATCCACCTTGGAAGAGCCTCCCTTCCATCCCGCAGTCACCAGTTCCATCGCATTGGCCATAAGGCGAAGACGGGTCAGCTCCGCGAAGAACTCCACCTTGATTTCACTTGCAAGCGCCCTTTCCTTGGCGGTTTTCCTCTTCTTGTACTTGAGCTCAAGTCTCTTTCGCGCCTCCTCATACACAGCCATCTCATTGACATTAAGGTGGACAGGATGCAGATAGCTCACCTTGTCCGGAAGGTCTCCCAGCACATCTTCCTTGGTCCTCCGGAGAATGAACGGCCGGGTAAGCCCCTTTAGCAGTTCCTTCTTGTAATCATCCATTTCTGGTCCGTTGATATATTTGTCCCTGAAACTGGCCCAAGAGCCTAAAAGCCCCGGATTGATGAACTGCATCAGATTCCAGAGTTCTCCTATATGATTCTGCACAGGTGTTCCCGTAAGAATCAGCCTGCTTCCGGCTTGAAGCGACATCGCAGCCTGCGACATCCGCGTCATTCGGTTCTTTATCTGATGGGCCTCGTCAAGACACACCACGTTCCAGCCGACCGGCTTGAGCAAATCGATGGATGTCACCATTACGCCATAACTGACCAGGAACAGGTCTCCGGCCACAGCACTCTCTATCGCAGCTTTTCTGTCCTGCTCCTCATTCAGGACCGTAACAGTCAACGAAGGAGCGAAGCGCTCGGCTTCGGCAGCCCAGTTGGGGACAATGGATGTGGGCGCAACCACAAGAGATGGTCCCATATCTTTCTTATGAAGCAGAAATGCCAATGCCTGCACGGTTTTCCCAAGGCCCATGTCATCGGCAAGACAGGCACCGGCTCCCCAGCTGTCAAGACGCACCATCCACTGGTAACCCTGCATCTGGTAATCACGCAGCGTCGCGCCGAACCCTTCAGGAAGCAGCGGCGAGGACTCGTAAGCCGACTCCATACGTGCGAGCAATTCCTTAAATCCTTCATCCATTTCCGCATGTAGCCCTCCATCTTCGCCCAGCACCTTTGCCAGGGTACCTACCTGAATAGTCGGAACAATGATGCGTCCCTTCCTGTCAGTTTTGCCGAGATCCGAAATCTCGGCGAGATGCTTCTGAAGAGTCTTGGACATCTTGGCATATTCCTTCTCTCCTACTTTGATGTATCCCTCTATATCAGAGTCCTTCCACATTGCAAGAATCTCCTCCAGAGTCCTTTTCTTGCCGTACACCTTGACGCTCCCTTCAATCTCGAACCAGTTCGTGTTTGTGGATACGGAAATGTCCACATCCTTCGATTCCGATATTTCCGAGAATTTCAGGATCTCGCCTTCCGGCCATTCCAAGAAGTATGACTGCGGATTGTCATGGACAAATGACATCAGCGCAAGCAAGTGTTCCGGAGCGGAGAATCTGGCCGTCTGGTAGTCCTCATAGGGGATATCAAGCTCCACCTCGAAGAATTTACGGAGTACATCATAGTTATCATACTCACTGTAAAGGTCTCTCTTGACGGCAACCGTATGACCTTCCAATATATCATATACGCTCTCCCCTCCTTCACCCGGAGAGAATCTGGACAGTCCTTCCACAAGCGGCGCCGCTTGGACAGTCATCTCATAGTCATCTTCCACAGGCCGGACACGGACCGCCAGAACCGGCGAGCCGTCCTTCTCATCTATCCTGCCGAGATCCGCAAGATCAGTATGCAGTTCTACAATCCCGTCCAGTTTCTCAAGCGTCTGGCGCAGTCCGGCAAGTGCCGACGAGGGAATCGGCCCCATCTTAAGCATCCTGTCCATAACCGCCATCTGTTCCGGAGTCATGACAATGACATGATAGACACCATCTTCGTCAATGGTCACCAACGATTCCGAAACGGATGCTCCTGCGGATTGCGGAAGAGAGACATTCGACCCTATCCTGATTTCCATGCCCTCCGCACGGAATGACAGCCAAGGGGATTCCACTTCCACAGTAGCCGGAGTGAAGTTCTGATTGTAATACTCTCCGACGAATACCCTCTCGCTGCCGAGCAGCAGCGGAAGAATCTCCGGCACCTCAGATTTGACGTCAATGCGTCTTTCGTCAAGTTTCCGCAGCGCCGCTGCAACCTTGATGTCCGTAGGAGTCATCTCCTCGTATTTCAGGTCAATGAAAGTGCTTTTCTGATATAGAGTCCCACTGTCCCAGCTGCCGTCAGGCCGCTTCATTTGGCCAATGATTGCTTTCAGGCGAAGTCCATCCAGAAAATAGACGATCCTCTTTGCCGAACGGTTCTTTTTCTCTGCGGCTTTTTCACGGATATCGGAGAATATTATCTCCCATTTATCCCTCCGGTATATTCTTCCTGTCATGCCGGAACCGCCAAAGAATTGCTCCAGCATGGCCTTCCTGTCGGCAGACATTGGCAGATAAGGCGCCAGTTCATTCTGCAGGATTGCGGCTGACGGAGGGACCGACAGGCTGTACTTGTCCTTGATGCCGCACAAGTCGACACACTTGAAAAAGTTAAGGAGAACGCAGCAGAATGCCTTGGTCTCGACGGTACTGCACCGGGCCAGCAGTTTTGCCACTTCTCCCTCCACATGGTTGGCACACACCTCTTCCTCATTAGAGATGTAGGTGAACAGGATCCGCACCGGTGCCACGATGGGAGAATAGAGGTAATGACGGTGGCTCCTCATCAGATCCACCGATTCCTTTATCCTGCGGCTGCCTGCAACGGATGGCCGCACGGTACAAAGATAGAGCGAGATGCCGTAGAACCAGCCCAACAGAGGATCCGAAAACATCCCTTTACACTCGGCCGTCATATCATGCAGCCGGAGGGATTTCTGGAACAGACCATACGCATCATCCGTACGTCCTTCGTAAAGCGCCTTGATGGCATCCACCCCATGAGACCACATCGTAGGATAATAGCACTTTCTGGCTTCCGGCCAGTTCCCGAACTGAAACAGATGGTATGCCGACACCATGTCGTACACCTCGTCCGTTATATGCTTGGAACTGTCGGCATAACTGGCGAGCCTATTCCAGAATTCTTCTGTCAATGTCCCCTCAGCAAAGCGCACTCGGAGCATCCGTCGTATGGACTGCAGGACTTCCTTCTCAGTCAGCAGCCTAAAAAGGCTTCCGTAATTTTCCGCATCAAGGAGTCTCTCTCCAAGGTACTCTCCAAGGTCCGCCCTCAGGAAAGACGGTCTGGAGATTCTGCGGAGAGCAGCGGCATCCTGCCGATGAAGATCCATTCCCAATTCCCACAGCCATGATGCCGTGTCCGTGCGGAACTGGCAGGTCTTCTCCACCCAACGGGAAATGTCGAAATTATCCAGCGCGACGGCGACCACATCGAAAAACACCCGCGGAGATACTCTCCCATCCTGCACGATGTATCGGGAATGCTCCAGTATGCCAAGATCAGTCTTCGCTTTGGAATAGTTCCTTCCATACAGTTGCTTCAGGACATAGTCCCCGGGAATGTCCCCTATATAGGCCACCAGACAGAGCAGTTTTAACTGCCCCGTATCCAATCCCGGCAAAGCTGCATATCCCGTATTTCTATTTACTGTTTCCATTTACTGTATTCTTGTCCATTGCGTCAAATATAGTTTAACAGAATGCCATAATCTGGCACCTGATATTCTTGTGAATATTCCCGGCCTGTCCGAGAATCGTGACAGCCGTATCCAGCGAGCTGTACATTTCCCGACCTATCTTATGACAACCATCCTCTAAGAAAAATCCCCGGAACCGTCTGTCCGTTCCGGGGATTCGTTTGTTCGGCGCTTCGACAGGCTCAGCGACCGACGCTTAGGTTACTTCTTTGTCAGCGTGGCGCTGGTGTCAGTAAGGTAGTCGTAGTATGTGCCGGAATATTCATACATCGCTGACCAGCCGGTGAGGGTGATTGTGCCGTCCTCGGCTATTGTCGCCACCACCGGGGCTGTGACGTCGCCGGCGGCGGAGAAATAGTAGTAGTCCAGCCAGATCGCGATGTCGAACGTCAGGGTTCTGGCGCTCTCGTCGAGGGTCGCTGTCAGGGATGTGCCTTCGGCGAAGAATCCGGTCATCGTGATTGTGTTGTCGCCGGTCTTTGTGATGGTTACGTCGTTGGTGGAGGTGAACGCCGCGTTGTCGGCCACCACACCGGTGTAGTCGGTTCCTGTGGCGTACTGGGTGTAGGTTCCCACAATCTCGTCGATCAGGCCTGTAGAACCGTTCCATTTGAACTCGGCGTAACCGGAGGTCTTGTAGCTGTAGAACCAGACTGATCCGCCCTCGCTCTTTGATCCGGCGAAGCTGGAGTATGAGCTGCTTCCGTTCGCCGCAGTGTAGATCTCAATCCATCCATTGTCCTCTTCCGTGCCGGTCTGCACCCAGATTGAAGGCAGGTAAGGCTCGTAGTAGTTGAGAACGTTGATAGAGGTGTCGTCATTGACGCTGAACTCAAGGTCATAGCCTTCGACGTTGTACCAGTCCTTAAGGGTGTAGGTGCCGTTGTTCCAGGCGATCATCGTGACAGGCCAAGTGTTGCCGGCTCCGTCATCGAATGTTCCGTCCGTCCTCCAGACCTCTTTCCTCTCGATCTCGAACGTGGCTGAGGCCGGTTCAGAGTCGCTGTACGCCTCCTCCTCGCTCACGGCTTTGACCGTGAATGTGTAGAGTCCTGAACCTAACGCATTGAATGTCACTTGCGTGTCCGCTGTAGTTCCGGAGATCTCCGCGCCGTTGTCACTGACGCAGGTGTAGCTGTAGCCTGACGCGTTAGGGATTGCCTCCCAGGTGACCACCACGCCGTTCTCGACACTTGCGACAGGAGTCGGAGTTCCAAGCTGGACGATGGCGGGAGTCGTTCCCGTCAATGTGGCCACATTTGACCTGCTATAATCAGAACCGTACTCTGAGTAGGCCCAGACCTCAAAGGTGTAGGTGGAGTTGTCCTTCAGGCCGGTGATCGTGGCGGTCGTGCCGTTGGTGACATCCCCGGCGACAACGTTCCCTTCGGAATCCTTCAGCTCGTAGCCGTACTGGGTCGCGTCCTTCACGCTTTCCCAGTAGAATGTCAGCGAACTGACGGTCGTCGCATAGACATCACCGCTCGGAGTCTGCAGCGGTGTCACAACCGGATCATCATCCTTGCAGGAAGTGAACATCCCGGCGCACATAATCGCCAGAATCGCGAGGCTCTTTATACTGTGTGAAAATAACTGTCTCATTGTCTGTTTGTTGTTTTATTCCTCGGTAGGAATGTCGTTGCTGTTCCAGTAAAGATAGATGTAAACGTAGCCTGTTTCCGACTCATCGGTAAAAAAGCCGTAGGAACACAGGTAGCCGGTAGAAGTCTCGGTGCTTCCGTTCATATCGATGAAGGCGAAGTCTGTGGAGGACTCATCCTTGTAGAAATTGATTCCGGAGAATGCTTTCTCGCTGCCTCCCGGTGTCCAGGTCGCATACTCGTTGTTGGCCACGTCCTTCATAAGCCACCACCAGTCGCCTCCGTCAGGGTCGTCCATAAAATGATCCGTCGGGATGAATGTGCCGGACCAGGTTGTCCTGTCCGAAGGGTCGAAGTTGATGAACTTGCCCTGGGCGCTGTCGTAGCTCTTGATGGAGAATCCGAGATTGACTCCTGAGCCGAGGAAGTTCTCGATGTAGAACTTGTTGTAGCCCTCAAGATTGTAGATGTCGGAGTAGGTGTCCTCGAAGAGCTGTCCCTGGTACATAAACCTCGCGTTCTTGACAACCTTCACCCAGCGGGCGATCAGGACATTGCCTGTGAACAGGTCGGAACCGTCCAGAACCTTGTAGTGATCCACATAGTCCTCGCCGAGCCTGATGGTGAAGCTGTAGTTGACGCGCTGCTCAAGTCCGTTCATCGAGATGGACAGCGTTGATGTTGACTCACCGGCGGCGAACTCGACGGTCGAAGGGATCTCGAACACGTTGTCCTTCGTCACCACCTCGACAGGAACGGAGGCCGCCTCGTCCGAAACGGCGCGCTCGACGGTCAGTGTCAGAGCGTTGGATGCTGAATATTCCTCCGGAGTCAGAGTGTAGCTTGACTGGTTGGAGGACGGGAAGTAGGCCGCGATGCAGTTCTGTGCGGTCTCAGGGCCTTTCTCGTAGTTGTCTTTCTCGCAGCAGGAACCGGCGAAAAGAAGCGCAAGCCCGGCCGCGGCGATGTGGATATATTCGTTGATTCTCATATTCAAATCTCCTTTAATTGATTATTGCGCCGCGATGACGCCGGATGGGTTCGGAGAGATGATTACCGCCAAGTTGCGGTCCTTCTCGGTCTCCGGAATCATATAGTTCATCCAAGGAGCGACGTAGCCCTTGATTGAGTTGAGCCTGTACTCGGCCTCGTAGTTGGTACCCTCGTAACTTCTGGTGACGGCGAGCGACAGGCGCTTGTAGTCGAAGTAGTTGATTCCCTCACCCCAGAATTCGATTCGTCTTTGGATCATAAGTTCTTTGATGAAAGAATCAAGGTCGGCTGCGTCGCAGACGTAGGAGCCGTCGGTGTAGCGGTACTCGTTGATGAACTCCTGAAGCTTCGACGATGCGGCCGCCACACCCTCTGTGTGGGCGATTGCCTCGAAGTAGTCGAAGTAGAGTTCCTCCACTCTCATCAGCGGCAGGCAGGCGATCAGGCCGGTCTCCACGGAAGTGAGAGAGCCGCTTCCCGGACGGAACTTCAGGTTGGCGTAGGCAGGGATCTCGCTCCATTTGGTCTCTGAGACCGTCGTGCGGTATTTCGCCGGAGCCGGATTCTTTCCGGCGTCGTCAGGGGAGACCCAGCTGTTCTTTCTCCAGTCACTGTCGGAGATCTGGCTGTAGAGGGACTGGCCTATGCAACGGTAGCTGTTGTAACTCTTCATCGTCATACCCCAGTCGGCCTCAGAGGCCATCGTGCCGAGGAACGTGTTCCAGTAGTTGTAGTTGATCTGTTCCTTGCTGGTGATCGTTGTTCCGAGCAGCCAGGCCGGTTGAGGGGTGTTGAATCCCTCGACAGGGTCGCTCCACTCGTCGTAGGTGAGAGGGGAGACGGAAGCGTCGCTGATGACCTTGAGGGCATATTCAGCGGCCTTGGCGTAGCAGTCGTTGGCTGTGGTTATGCCAAGTTTGCCGTAGCCGTCGGTGTCCGCCTCGGCCTCGACCTGCTTGGCGAGCGCCTGAGGGTCTTTCTCAAAGCGAGTCGCCATATCAAGCCAAAGGCGTGTCTTCAAGCCGTAGATGACGTTCCTGTCGATGAGCGCCTTGCTGGTTCTGGAATATCCTTCCAGACATTCCTCCGCGCGGTTCAGGTCGTTCATTATGAACCTGTACATCGTTTGGAACGGAGCGCAAGGATTGTTGTTCAGGTCGTTCTTGGTGGTCTTCTCGGTGACGATCGGAACGGTGATTCCGTAGCATCCCTTGCTCTCGGCCTCGCTGTCAAGGGAGGAGACTCCGGTGGCCTTGTACTCGTACAGACGGCTCAGGTCAAGGTAGAGCATAGCCCTGTAGCCGAGACCGATTCCGAGGTTGTGCCTGATGGCGGCGTTCTCCTCCGGATTCATCAGGGACGCCTGTGAGATGACGTTGTTGGCGTTCTTGATGAATGAATAGTAATAGTAGTACGGGTAGTAGTACATATAGCGCAGGGACGTGGCGTTCTCAAGCCAGATCCAGTAGTTGTACCCGTTGTCGTTCATCGGGAAGTCCTCGCCCATAATCTCCCGCATATAGATCTGGCAAGGGTAGCCCCAGTCCTGGGTGTTGTTCTCGCTTCCGTAGGTGTCCCAGGTCACGAGGTAGGCCGGAAGGCTGTTCGTGAGGTACTCCAGTGACTTGGATCCCTGAATCTGCTCCGGGGTGGCCAGGCTGCTCGGATATGTCTCCTCGATGCATCCCGTGGCGCAGAACGCGAAGCAGAGGATGACGGAAAGGATGTGTGTGTATTTTTTCATATTCATTGTCTCTGAAATTAATTAGAACTGGACAGTCAGACCACCGGTGAATGTGCGCATCGGTGAATATGTCGATGTGGAGGTGCTTCCCCAGAAGCTTCCGCGAGGGTCGAATCCCTTTCTCTTGCTCCAGTAGCAGAGGTTGTCGCCGGAGACGTAGAGCCTCAGATTACTAAGGCCGAGCTTCGACACCCAGTTCTTCGGCAGCGTGTAGCCGAGGTTGATTGTCTGGAGTGTGAGCGTGCTTGCGTCGGTGAGGAATCTGTCAGACAGGACTGTGGAGCCGGTATCCACATCCTTGACAGCGTACTGGAAGCGAGGAATGTCCGAGCCGGTGTTGGTCTCCGACCAGGCGTTGAGCAGATCCTTGTGGAAGGAGAACCCAGTGTAGCCGTTGGACGGGTTGCTCATCAGGGTGATGTAGCCGTAGTCGATGGCCTTGCCTCCGATGCTGTAGTTGAAATTGACCGAGAGGTCGAATCCCTTGAACGTCAATGTCGTGCTGAAACCTCCGTAGAGATCAGGGTCGGCTGTGCCGCAGTTGTAGTAAGTGGCGTTGGAGCTGGAGGTGGTCGTTCCGGTCTCGCCGGTGGACTCATCTACCTGGTACCACAGGGACTCTCCTGTCGAGGAGACTCCGGCATACTTCTTCAGACGGAATGTGTGGATCGAAAGTCCCTCTCCGTAGAAGTAGGATCCGTTCACATAGCCCGGATGGCCGTCCAGGGTGGCGTTCTTGTTGTCTTCCTGAAGCATCAGGACCTTGTTCCTGAAGTGCGTGGCGTTCAGATTGATGTCCCAGTTGAAGTCCTTGGCTCTCAGAACATTGAAGTGCAGGTCAAGCTCGACTCCGCGGTTCATCATATCACCGACGTTGTCGTAGGAGCCGCCGTAGCCGCCGGACATCGGGACATAGACGAAGCAGAGCATATCCGTGGTCTTGCGGCGGAAATACTCGACGCTACCAGTGATCCTGCTCTTGAATATGTCAAATTCGACTCCGGTGTTGAAGTTGCTGTTGGTCTCCCACGTGATGTCCTTGTTGCCGACACCGCTCTGCACCAGGGCGACCTTGCCGTCCACGTTCTCGATGGAGTAGGTGTCAGTGTATCTGTAGTCACCTATGGAATCGTTGCCCTGCTGACCCCACGAGGCCTTGAGCTTGAGCATATCGATCCATCTTACGTCGAACCAGCTTTCCTTGTTGATAGTCCAGGCTCCTCCGACAGAGTAGAAGTTGCCCCAGCGGTGGTCAGGATGGAAGCGTGAGGAGGCGTCGCGGCGGTAGGAGGCGGAGAGGAAGTGCTTCTCGTCGAAGTTGTACATCGCGCGGCTGA
Organism: uncultured Muribaculaceae bacterium; assembly: GCA_964479325.1. Classification (GTDB taxonomy): domain Bacteria; phylum Bacteroidota; class Bacteroidia; order Bacteroidales; family UBA932; genus Cryptobacteroides. The sequence continues at coordinate 53,872 of CAYZKZ010000002.1, read as the reverse complement.
ACCAGCCTTCCGTGTTGTAGCGGGTCGTGGAACTGCCGTTGGAGATGACCTTCACGGCTCCGTCGAGGTCGTTCGTCCCGAAGTAGGAGAACATATTCTCACGGTCTCCCCAGACGTAGTTGTAGTTGTAGTTGTAGTTCTCGTGACCTGCCATCACCGAGACGTTGTGGCGGCCGAACTGCCTGGTGTAGTTGACGATCTGCTGGAAGTTCAGCGTGAATGTCTGGTAGGCGGTCTTGGAAAGGTAGCCTCCCGGATAGGTCGAGGCCGTGTTGCCGTAGAACGGCTGAACCTTGGAGAAGTTGTTCCACTCGTTGTCGGTGACGGTGCCGTTGAGGGTGATCTTCAGCCCTTCGAGAGGGGTGAAGTCAGCGTAGCCGTTGACTGTCGTGATGTTGGCCTTGGTGCTGTTCTTGTTCAACTCGTTGGCCTGAAGCGGGTTTCTGGCCGGGAGCAGGTTAGCCGGGCGCTTGGCTCCGCCGTTCTCGCCTGAACCGTAGTCGTACAGACGTCCATTCTCGTCGGTCATTATCTTTCCGTTGTCATCACGGATATAGACAGGGTAGATCGGCGCCAGTTCGGATGTCATCAGGAACAGGTCATCCCCGTCGTTGACATCGTTCTGGTTCGTGTGGGTGTAGCTCACGCTGGCTCCGACTTTAAGCCATTCCTTGGCCTGATAGTCCGTCTTGAACCTGGCTGTGTAGCGCTCGAAGTCCGAATTGTAGGCGATACCCTCGTTGTTCAGGTAGCCGAGCGAGCCGTAGAAATTCATCTTGCCTGTTCCGCCAGTAAGGCTCAGGTTGTACTCCTGACGCAGTCCCTTGCGGAACGCCTCATCGACCCAGTTGTCCGGAAGCAGGGTGTAGAACTGCCCGCCGCTATAGACACGGTTGCCGAGTGTGGCGTGAGGGTTCAACTTCCCGTTGGTCCCGATAAGATATTCATTCTCAGGGACTGAATATACGATGTAGCCGAGGCCTCCCTGTGAGGCCGGTTTGCCGAGCGTGGTGTTGGCGGCGACGTGCGCGTCGTAGGCGGAGAGGCCGTTGTCACGCACATTATAGTTGTAGAGAGCCCGGTAGTACATCTCGTAGTACTGTCCGGGATCTGTGATCTTGTCATAGTCCTGGGCTGCCCTGCTGTTCACGCCCCATTTGGCGTCCAATGTGACGACGGCGTTCTCCGACTTGCCCTTCTTGGTCGTGATCATAATGACACCGTTAGCTCCTCTTGCTCCGTAGAGGGCGTTGGATGCGGCGTCCTTGAGGACAGTGATGCTCTCGACATCGTTAGGGTTAAGGTTGTTCCAACCTCCGTCGTAAGGAGCTCCGTCCACGATGATGAGCGGGGATGTCCCGGCGTTGATCGAGCCGAATCCTCGGATGGCGATCGACGGGGTGGCTGTAGGTGAACCGGATCCGCTTGTCATCTGGAGTCCGGCGACCTCTCCCTGAAGTCCGCTGATCACATTGGTCAGCTGCTTCTTCTCAAGGGTCTCGCTTTTCACCACGGCCGCTGAGCCGGTGAATGAGGATTTGGTCTGCTGACCGAAAGCCACGACGAGAACCTCGTCAAGTTGCTGCTGGTCAGTCTTCAAATGAATGGTCATCTCCTGCTGAGGATCTACCTCCACGGAGATCATTCCGATGCAGGAGACAGACAGCTTGTCGGATGTCTTGACCCCGTTCAGGCGGAAGTGTCCGCTGACATCAGTGACATCTCCCTTCAGCGTCCCCTTGATCATCACCGAGGCACCGATGACTGGTTGACCGTTCTCGTCGATGACGGTTCCTTTGATGTCTATGGTCTGACCCGCGCAGATACTCAGCGCTGACAGAAACATAAACAAAGTCACAAAGAATCTTAATTTCATACGTTCATTTATTATATTTTGATTATCGTTATTTTGCGTTCCGCGCGGCCGCAGGGATTATTTTGAGTCCTGCATTCCGGCGGACGGAAGGATCATTCCGACCTTGTCCTTGTCCGACCAGAGCCAGACTGTCCTGCTGTCGATCTTCAGAATCTCCAGTTCGCTGAAACTGAACGCCGTGACTCCCATATTTCCGGACAGCGCCCCCTCGACCTTCCTTGAGGAGGATGGCATAGCGCTCAGTTTTATCGTGACATCCCGCGTCCCCTCGTTGTCAATTATGCGCAGGACGCCAGATTTTGGGTTGCAGTAGTACTGGTGCGAGTTCTTCAGGAAAGTAAGCACAGGCTTGCCGTCCTTGAATATTCCAAGGCTTTCCGTGGCCGCGAAATCATCTCTCGAGTGGTCTTCCTCCTTTGTCTTGTCGCAGGCCTGGAAAAGGATCGCGGCGGAAATCAGAAGTGTGCTCAGCATTTTGAGTGAAACTTTCATAATCATTGAATATTCAAGTGTTTGCCTTTACAATACGATGTTGATGAATCTTGCGAAATATTCAACCGTGCCGTCTGATTTTGTTAGGGTCGCCTGCACGTAATGCTCGCCCTTGCGCAGATTGACGTAGCCGTCGGACTTGGCTCCGTCAACTGTCCATTGGATGTCGGACGGATCTCCGCAGTCGGCAAGCGTCAGAAGGAATGTGTCCTCCGATGTCGGTTTGGCTTTGGATGTCACGATTCTCGGCAGACCGGAATCAGCCTTGGCTGTTTTAAGGGTCACCGTGGCCTTGCTGTTCTTGTCCCCGGTGATTGTGATCGAATAGTCCTGATTCTCTTTCAGTAGAGGAATGTGGATGCGGCTTGACGTGAGGCCTGTGGCCGAGCCTGAGTCCGCTCCGTCCCCGGTGGTCCAGCTGACCGTCCATCCTGTAGAGAGGTCGTCTTTCCAACTGAGGAGTATGTCGTGCTGGAAGACTTCGGACTTGATGTCCGAGATGTTTCCGCCCCGCTCAGTCACGGACAGAAGAACCAACCCTTGGGATTCGTCGAGCCTGATGGACGGAATCTCCACCATAGTCTTCTTCCCGTTGTGGGACAGGAACTTGGATTCGCTGTCACTGTAGATGGATGTGACCTTTTTCGCTCCCGGGAAGAAGCAGTGGTCCGGCAGGTACTGCGGCTCGTAGCCATTTTGCTTGTTCGGATTCGAGTAGAAGATCTTGTAGAACTCGCCGCCAGGAGTGACGTTCACGGTGTTCCCGATCCATCCTGCGGACTCGTTCCTGACGTGATAGACGAGAAGCCCCCAGTCTGATCCGGTGCCGTAGAAGTCGAGATATTCCTTGTTGTCCCAGACGGTCTTTCCCGCGCCGCGGCACTCCAAAAGGTAGTAGTCGCCGTCCGTCTCCGTCTTGATGAGGTAGCCTTTCCCGTCCGTGACCGGCGGCAATGAATATTCCCCCGTCTCCTCCAGCTCCTCAGGCTCGGCCCAGCCCATCATCCATTTTTCGAGGATGCTGAGCGCCGGGGGAGTGCGGCTGCTGTTGTTGTAGGTTCCGTAGGACATCAGGGAGAAGCAGCCCGGCAGCTCGCATTTGGTGTCGTTGCCGTTGACCGTGTCGTAGAGGTCCGGCCATCCGATGACGTGCCCGAACTCGTGGCAGAACGAGCCGATGGCCGCGAGGGTGTTGTTCCCGGCCGCTCCCGGTTCAAGCTCGGAACTGCAGGCGTAGCCCGGAATGGTGACCCCGTCGAGAGAGAGTCCTCTGATCGTGCTTCGATGCGGCCAGATGCCGTTGGCGTCGCCCGTGCTCTCGGCTCCTCCGGAGTAATAGACGAATATGTCGCGCGCCACCCCGTTCTCAGCGAACTGCGAGAAGTCAATGTCGTTGTCGGCCAGTCTGGCTGCCTCGGCGACCATCTCCTCAGGCCTGCTCTTGTACCACGCCCTGTTCTTGGAGAGCCTGTAGGGACCTGCCACAGTGAACTCCGGCCTGAATTTTCCGCCGGAATTGTCGATGTAGTACTGCCTTACGCTTCCTGTCGCACCGCCTTTGGTGTAGTCAGCGGCGTTCAGCAGCGACTTGAAGGCCGCCTCGCTTCCCGCTGTGAACGGCAGGTCGGGGTACTCGGCGAGGATCACGAGGATCTTCCTGTCGCCCTCGGCTTTCCACGATGTCCCGCCTAAAAGCGGAGGAACGCAGCCATCGACTCCGCCGGAGCGGGTGAAGGACGGCATTGTCCGTGAGGCTGTCAGCAGCCTTAGTTGCAGGTCGGTCCGTCTGAGCGGCCTGATGTCCTTTCGGAGAGCGTCGCCCAAGGCTGCCCGTTCGGCGCTTGTAAGGCGTGAGGCCGGTTTCGCCTTAACCGCTGTGGGATGAAGCTGTCCGTCAGATCCGAGTCTGGCGAACGCCCAGTCTCCGTCCTTGTCGGCTGTCAGGGTGTAGCCTTCGGCTGAGGTGACGTAGCCGCTGAACTCGTCCCCGTGGATTCTTATCTCGATGGTGGTCCCGTCGCTCTGCCTCACGGTGGTGAGTCCCGGCCTTGCCGGTCTGGCGTTCAGCGGACAGAGGAGAGCCGTCCGGCACAGAACCAGACAGCAGAAAATGCGAAAAATTACTTTTGTATTGGTCATAAGTCTAAACTTACTGCAAGTTCCGAATTTTCTCAAAAATGTGCAAGAGGTTTTGCGAAAAATTATTCATTTGATGAATATTCGGTCTTGGGCTATCTTTCAGGCGGCGTTCCTTTCTTTGGACTCTTCGAAAATGCGCTTGTCCACATTGTCTATGTCCTTCGTTTTGATATTCAATGTTTTACTATTTTAATATGTCCGCCTGAGAATAGGTTGAAACCGGAATATCCGCCGTACCTTTGCACCGTGATATTATGAAGACGAAAATGACAAGGTTAAGATTTTTTATGATCGCATTAGTGCTGACGGCCGGTGTGATTGACGCGGCCGCCGCCAGGCAGAATGTTTTGGAGGTCAGGGGTACTGTTTGTGACAATGCGACCGGAGAGCCTCTTGGATGGGCCACGGTGGCTTTGATGAAGCCTGACAGCACGCTGGCCGCGGGCACCATCTGTGATGACAAGGGAGCATATTCATTGAATGTCGCTCCGGGCGAGTATATAATGAAGGCCTCGCTCATCGGCTACAAGGACTGTTTCAGAAGCGTCAGTGTCGCTTCCGGTTTGAACGAAGCCGCTGTGCTGAGGTTGTCCGAGGATTCTGAGATGCTGGAAGGGGCTAAAGTTACCGAGAGGGTGAAACTGGTTGAGATGAAGATCGACAAACTTGTGATGAATGTTTCCCAGAGCGCCTTTGCGCAGGGGAGCAACGCCCTTGACCTCATCAAGAAAGCCCCAGGCGTGATGATCGACAAGGACGGAAAGGTCACATTGAACGGAAAAAGTGTCCAGATTTGGATTGACGGCCGTCCGTCCTACCTTGACGGCAAAGGTCTGGAGGCTCTGCTGAGATCCACCTCCGGCTCCACAATCGAGAAGTTTGAGCTTATGGAGCATCCTTCGGCGAAGTACGACGCCGAGGGCAAGGGCGGCATCATCAACATAAAGCTCAAGCGAAACGCTCTTTCGGGACTCAATGGAGAGATCGGAACGGATGACGGCGGAATGTATTTCGGTTCCACCGACCGTTTCCTCCTTCGCGAGACCGTCAACGGAAACCTCAGCTACAGGACGGCCAAGACCAACACATTTGTCTCGGCCTATCAGGGAATCTATGATCTTGACATCGATATGACCATCGGTAACCATCTGACACAGAACGGCACTCCGTTCGAGATTCTTGCCAAGTCCCTTCAGAGGGACAGATTCCACAACTGGCAGGTCCGCTTCGGCAACGATTGGTTCATCGACAAGAGGAACACCCTCGGCTTCATCGTGAACCTGCCCGGCTCCCGCAACGTGATGAAGTCCGACAGAGACCACAACGTGACCACCCAGACCCTTGGCGACAAGGAACTGGAGAGGGCGGAATCCACCACTTGGAATGAGGACAAGAGCCGTCAGACCAACGCCAACCTGAACTTCACCCACATATTCAATGAGGCGGCCAACTCTGAGGTCACGTTCAATTTGGACTACTACCACAATGCCGACCAGACCGGCAACGACCAGAAGACTTTCACCCGCTCGCTGGACGCGGTCGAGTGGGAGCCTTCCACAAGGTACATCGACTCAGACAACAAGGTGGACATCTGGTCCGCCAAAGCCGACTACGAGGCCACCGTGTTCAATTTCGCGAGGATCGAGGCCGGAGCGAAGTGGGCGCTTTCCAAGACCGGCAACACGACGGTCAGGACTGAGACCGGACCCGCGGCGGCGGACGCGCTGACCAGATTCAAGTACCGTGAGAACATCGGAGCGGCCTACATCTCGGCGGCTGCCCAGTTCGGGCAGAAATGGTCGGCGAAAGCCGGACTGAGAGGGGAATATACCAACTCTTTCGGGGACTGGATCTCTGCCGGTGAAGTCTCAAGGCGCAGTTTCTTCGATCTGTTCCCGACGGTTTTCGTGGGCTTCAACCCTTCGGCCAAACTGAGGTTCGCACTGTCCTACACAAGAAGAATCGAGCGTCCGAGTTACTTTGCCCTGAATCCGGTGGAGAACTATATCGACGCGCACACCTACAACGTGGGAGACCCGGATCTGCGCCCGGCATATTCAGATGAAGCTTCGTTCACCGCTGGCTTCGGACAGCATTTCTCCGTCTCGGCGTCGTTCAGCCACACCGGCGGGATGTTCTCCCAGCAGCCTGAGATCAAGGAGAACGGCGACCAACTGCTGAGGTGGGTCAACTACGGCAGGCAGAACATCGCGGCGGTGACGGCGAACATCACCGAACTGCCTCTGACAAAGTGGCTTGCGTGGACACTCAGTTGCACGGGACTCTATTCCGACGCCAAGACCACCGGAATGGATCAGAACGACTCATTCACCCTGTCCTGCTACTCCTGCCTCACTTTCAATCTCCCTAAGGACTGGAAGGTGCAGTTGGATGGCTACTACCGCAGCCCGATGGCCTATGGCTACTTCCATCTGCGCGACCTCTATTCAATGAATATAGGCGTGAAGAAGACGATGCTTGACAACCGTCTGGTTCTTTCCGTCAATCTCGACGATGTGCTCCGCAGTTCCTGCACCAACCTGGACTGCCTTGGCGTTGGCTCGAACACTGTTTTGGGCGAGGTCATCAGCGCCTACATTCACCAAAAGTACTACTCTCAGGTGGCTCACATAGGCCTTACCTGGCGTTTCGGAAAGGCTCAGCAGACCCGCTCCCGCAAGGTCGGAGGCATCGACGAGGCTTCCAGAATCGGAGGCGGCAAGGGATTCGGCACCAAATAGCGGCCATATTCAGGGATTTTTCCTACCTTTGCATCCGGGCAGACGCCGGTTGGTTTTGATCCGGCTGTGACCAATTTGCCTGTGAAAGTTGAAAATGAGAGGATTTCCCGCTATAGTACTTACTTTTTTTTGTCCTGCTGGCCTTCTCCTGTGGCCGCGGGGACAGACTTCCTGAAGATTTGAGCCGGGCCGAGAGTCTTATAAACTCCCGGCCTGACAGCGCTTTGGCCATACTTGACTCCATTTCGTGTCCGGATTCCGGCAGCCGCTATCTCTATGCCTCCTACTGTCTGCTGAAGACTTATGCCGAGTACAATTCGTACAAGCCCGGGATTGACGAGGGGATGATGAACGACGGTGTTGACTATTTCCTGAAGTACGGCAACAAGGACCGCAAGGCTCTTGCGCATTATCTTCGCGCCGTGGTGTGTGAGGACAACAAATCGGGAGACCAGGCCGACTGGGCCAATGACCTGCTGCTGGCCACCAAGGAGATCGAGCGTTCTGACAATCATCTGCTTTCCGCTTTGATCAACCTGCGCTACGCCGTTGTCCTGAATGACAGGAAATGGTACGACGCTTCCTTGCCCTACCTTGAGAAAGGCTTGGAGGAGGCCGAGAAGTCCGGATCCCTGCCGCTTCAAGTGACTGCTCTCATCAACCTTTCGCACAGGGCTTTGTTCCTCGGCGACGAGAACAAGGACTTCTCCGAGGCGATTGAATATGCCCTCAGGGCGGCCGAGATCTCAAAGGGTGAGGATAATGACTATGCGAGGGCGCTTTACAACCTCGCAGCCTGCTACAGCCGGGACGGTCAGTTCGACAAATCATTGGAGTGTGCCTCCACGGCTGTGCGGACTCAGGAAAGGCTTTTCCGGGAAGGAAAGCGTAAGGCAAGGGTGCGCTACGCCGTTCTGGCCGACGCTTTCAGAAAAATGAATATCCCGGATTCGGCCTTGTTCTATGCCGCCAAGGAGATGGATGCTCCGGAACTGTCCGCGAAACTGTCCGGAACACAGTTGACCTACATCGTTTACAGGGATCTGCTGGATGACAAGGACAACGCTGTCAAGTACCTGACCCAGTACAATGATCTCAAGCATCAGCAGGAGTCCGCGAGGCAGAACGAGCGGATCATAGAGGAGCGTGTCGAGGTTGAGAAGGCGGACATCCGTTCTTCCCGCAGCCGGATCATCGGCACATCCGTGGCGGTGGTGCTGTCGTTGTTCATCGCCATCTATGTTATTGTCCGTGTGTTCCGGAGGCATCTCAGGAATCGTGACGAGGCTCTTGAGCGCAAGGACAGCGAGATCGACAGGGGGCAGACTCTTCTACACGAGAGCGAGTCGGAGCGCAGCGAGCTTCGTTCGGTGCTGATGTTCAAGGACAAGCTGGTGATGTCGCTTGGGCAGAATCCGCATTATCTGTCCGATGAGGAGTGGGGAAGACTGGAGAAGATTCTGGACGATGTCTGCAACCGTTTCACCGAACGTCTGAAGTCTTCTTTCCCTGGGCTGACGGCAGCCGAGCTCCGCATAGCCGTTCTTCTTCGCTTCGGCTTCTCCGGCAAACAGATGGCCGTTATGATGGGAATATCCCCGACCTCCGTCACCAAGGGCAAGCAGCGCCTCAAGGCCCGTGTCTCCTCCGCCCTCCCTGACGGCTCCACCGTTGACGACTTCATCGCCACGTTCTAAGAGGCCGCGGCCGTGTGTTGTTACGACCGCGGTGGTTCGACAGGCTCACCAACCGTGGTTCGACAGGCTCACCAACCGTGGTTCGGCAGGCTCACCAACCGTGGTTCGACAGGCTCACCAACCGTGGTTCGGCAGACTCACCAACCGTGGTTCGACGGACTCACCAACCTCTCGGCAATGCAGTCGTTCCGGTCGCTGCGGTCGCTGAGCCTGTCGAAGCGCCGAAGCGACCCTCTGTGAAATCTACACTGTCACTTCGACAAGCTCAGTGACCGAGGTATTCTGGTCACCGCTGCGGTCGCTGAGCCTGTGGTTCGGCAAAGCTCACCAACCATCGAAGCGCCGCCACGCCTGAAACACCACTCTGTCAAAAGCCCTCATTGTCCACGATAATATTCATAATGCCTTGTCAATAAGCGCTTTGACGCACCTATTTGTCCTCACTCCACCCATTGCCCATCCTCATTGTCACCGTACCTTTGCCGTACAAACAAACTGATGATGAGATGAAAAAATTGGCAAAACTGTTTTTGGGCATATCCCTCGCCGCAATAGGCGTGATGTGGATCCTCAATGTCACAGGCGTGACTGACTTCGATGTCTGCTTCAAGGGCTGGTGGACGCTTCTGATCATCCTCCCCTGTGCCGCAGGTTTCATCGCTCGCCCTAATCTTGGAGCGTTCTGCGGCATCGCTCTCGGAACTGTGCTTCTGCTTCAGGCCCAGGGCTTTATCGACTGGTCCATTTTCTGGAAACTATGCCTCGCCGTGATATTCATAGTCTTCGGAGTGGTTCTGATTTTCTCGAAGGATCAGAATCGTCGGAAACGTCTCAATGCCGAGGAAAGCTATGCGTCCGTCTCCCGCGAGGGAAGGAATGTGCTGAAGATTTCCGCCGCTTTCGGTGAGAACAGCCGCCGCGCCGATCCTGGCGTGTTCGATGGCGCGGACATAGATGTCGCCTTCGGCTCAGTCCGTCTTGACCTTCGCGACGTTACAATCAATGAGGATGTTGTGGTCAATGTCAAGGCCGCTTTCGGAGGTGTCGGAATATTCGTCCCGAAAGATGTCAATGTCGCTGTCCGCTCCCATTCGTCTTTCGGCGGCGTGAACAACCACGCCGATGATCCGTCCCGCCGTCAGCCCTGCAACCACACCATCCTCATCAATGCGGAATGCTCCTTCGCCGGAGTCGAGGTTCGCTGAGAGTTTATTTCTTCTCCACGAAAGCGCACGTGATTCCCCAGATGGAGAAGTCGTTCCTGTACTGAACCTCCAACTCCTGCTCGACACCGTTCTTCCAGATGTAGGCGTGGTTGATGGCGTTGTACTCTGCGTCATAACCGGCGCTTTCATTGCCCGCCACATAGATGTCGCCGCCCGCCACTGCAAGGCCGGCACCCTGGCAGAGAGACTTGTCGGCCACCTTCTGGGCACCGGCCGCCGTCCAGATGTAAGGACAGATGTCCTTGGCTGAGTTGGTCTCGGTCATATTCCCTTCAATGATGTACTCTCCGTCCTTGACGTAAAGTCCTGAGACCTCTGTCCCGACGTAGTCCGTGAAGTCTTGAGCCTTCCCGTCGATCCAAAGCACGCCTTTCCATCTTCCGCCGGACTCTTTCTCCGCTCCGGCGGCATAGACCTTGCCGCCCTCAACCCGGATGGCGTTCACCTTCGCCACTGTGCTTCCGTCCGTAAGGCTTTGCGCCACACCGTTTTTCCAGATTGTGGCCACGCCGCCATCCTTGTTGGAGGCCGGTTGTATGTAGCCGCCGACATAGACATCGTCCCCGTCCGCACAGATGCAGTAGGCCAATGCGTCCGTGGTTCCGTCTGTAAGGTACTTCGGCTTGCCGTCAGTCCAGAGGATGACCCTCCTGTCATATTCAGGTGTGTCGAATCCGGCGGCATAGACCTTGCCTCCGGCGACTGTGACAGCGATCGGGGAAGTCTCGTATTTGCCATCGCTTATGATGCTCCTCTCCGCCTTGTCCTCCTCTCCGGCGATGAATTTCCAGACAACGCCGACATTCTGGTTGTAAGGGTCGTAGAACCCGTCGTCCACAAGGTCTCCGATTGCCTCGCAGCCGACGACATAGATTGTGTCAGCGTCCGCATAGACCCCGTTGCAGAATGCGTCGTGGCTTCCGTCGGAAAGAAGGAAGGGCTTGCCGTCCTTCCAGATTGTCGCATAGTAGTGGCCCATTCCCGGAACCGCCTCCTGCCCGACCGCATAGACGACCGTGTCCTTAGGTGTCACCGGAATCTCCGGTTCCGGCCCTGGCTCTGGTTCAGGAGTAGGTGAGTCAGGATCATTCTTTCCGCAGGATGCCACCAACACGGAAACAGCGCAGCAGACCGCCGCCGCGAATAACATTTTACGTCTCATAACTGTAATAAATTTGTCCGGCGCGTCTCCGCACCAAAGTTCGTTTTATAAATTCCCCGCCAATTTAGCGATTCTTTTGCGAATATGAAAGCCCCCGCCCCGGCGCTTGCTGCGTCGGCGCTTGTTGCTCCGGCGCTTGCTGTTCCGGCGTTTGCTGCTTCGGCGCTTGTCCTCCTCTGCTTCTCTGCTCCTGCGCTCCTTGCATCCGCTTTCCTTGTGTTCTCTGCATCCGCACTCATTGCGCTCCCTGCTTCCACACTCCCAACTTCCGCAATTGCGCTCCTTGCTTCTTTGCTCCTGCGCCTTGCGTTTACTTTCCCTTTCCCTTTCTTCTCTTCTTGCTACCCCGCTTCCCCTACTCTCCCGGCCGTCCTTGTCCCGACTTCTTCCACTGTCCTCTTCTCCCTGTTCCCACCGCCACTTGCCCTCCTCACCTCCCGTCCTCGCTGTTCTCCTTATTCCACCGTCCATTGCCCTCCTTTCCGTTCCCGTCGATAGCGATGGCCCTGTGATGACACCACCCTCTTCACCACCATTTTCTTCCGTGGCAGGCAACCCTCTGACTATCAGGTAAAAGAGCAACCCCACTTACCCCGGAATCGGATACCAGTATGATGCTTAATATGCTCATTATTAGATGGTTAAGTGCCACGGTGAAAACCAAGTCCAATGTCATTCGTGCCAACGTGGACTTGCCGGACAGCCTCGGTTCGGTGATCGTCACAACCTCGTGCGTGAAGAGCCCCATTCTGCTCTCAACCCAATCATTCCTGAAACAGCCCGTGCGCAGAAGAATACATCCTGCGCACGAAAGTTCCCTTTGATCGTTAATGATGCGCAACGGCACAAGTAAGAGGGATACTCTCGTTCAGACTGCTACTTGATCTTGATTGGATTGAAGAGACTATGCTTGCCAGTGTCGGTCAGATTAAGCAACCATTTCCAGACAGGAATCACATTGATCATCTTATCGCCTATCATCACCTCATTCTCCTCATCACGAGTGATGACATAGCCTTGATATTCAGGGAACGCCTTCAGAAACTTCTTCAAACCTCCTATCTCACGCTCATAAGTGACTTCATCGCTCAGGTTGTAGGCGACCTGTATGGCGATCTTTTCGGATGGCACGCAGAAGTCAATCTCACAATTCTTGTTGTAGTAATATAATTGCGTTTCCTCTGGTGTGTTTCTGAACCTGCGATTCAACTCTATGGCGACGATGTTCTCCAACAGTTTTGTCTCACCTTGGTACAAAAAGAGGTTGAGGATGCCATTGTCGGCGACATATCGCTTTTGGATTGTGGCCTGCTCGGTCGTAGGAGAGGCAAGATTGGGAATCGGGAAAAAGAGGTAGGCCTCTTGCATAAACTCCAGATAGTCTTTAAGGGTCGGAAGACTGATTGAATCACCTGTTGATCTCACTATATGCTGTAGCCTGTTGAGTGACGTTGGTTGCATCACACTGTCCGCCAGTTTCTTGGCGATAAACCTGAAAACCCTCGGGTTGCGTATGCCGTTTCGTTCAACAATGTCGCCGATAAGGATTTTCTGATAAAGAGCGTTCAGGTACTCTCGCTTGTCGGGCTGGTCGATAGATTCCGCTATGCCGCCTTCGTAAAAGTAAGCGCTAAACAGTTTTGAGATCACAGCTTTCTTTTTCTGGCTGAACTCCCAGTTTCTGCCTAATTCCACTTGATGGTAAGCCAGATATTCCTCGAAGGAAAAAGGGAATATCTCCCGAGGAATATATCTCCCACCAAGAGTTGTCGCAATCTCTTTTCCAAGCATCCTGGCATTGCTTCCGGTTATCATCACACGGTATTTGGAATCAGCCAAACGCCTTGCGAATTTCTCCCAACCGTCAATATTCTGGATTTCATCAAGATAGATGAAAGGCCTTTTTTCAGGAAACATCTCTGAATATGAATCAAGAATGACTCCTAATTGCTCTGCCTTGATTCCGGACAAGCGTTCATCCTCAAAGTTGACATACAAGATGTCTTCCGCCGTGGCTTCCTTTTTGGCTATGAGCGTCTGTATGTCCTGGTAAAGAAGGTAAGATTTTCCTGCCCGCCGAAGTCCCACCAAAACATAATTGGTCTTGTTGCCAAAGGAAACCTTGCGGCGTGTCAGTCGGTAGCCCGGAATGCTTTCCTGCTTTTCTAATATGATATTTTTGAGAATATCCTTGTCCATAATGTAAAATTATTTCTAACTATACTTTGCAAAAATACAAAAATATTTTAAGGTATGGTTAGAGATAATTTGAAATTTTTGGTGGTGATATATTGTCGTACCTGATATTAAGCTATTAGGTCTTGTACACAGCTATGGCAAATGTAAGCGGATTTCTCCTTCGATCGTCGAGTATCAAGCCTGAACTCACCCCACTCTCTTGTGGCACTTAAGTTATGCATAATGAATGCATTAACCTACCGTTTTTGGTGCTTGATTCGATATGGATATAGGTTGTTTATGCATTGAATACCAGCGTGTTGCCCGCCACGAGAAATAGATGAGTTCTCTGAGACAATGTGGTAGGAGGCTCATCACTTAATGTTTACCCAGGTCTTAATCCTTGTTTTACTGGAACTTAGTCTCTGAGTTCAAATTGCATTGGTTTTACGGATTGCTTTCAGCCTGTTGTGCCGTTGAGGGTGTTCTGGTACAGATGGGCGTGAATTGCTGCGGGAATATTCGGTGGGCGATTCAGGCTGATGTGGCTCTCAGGGGTGTCGGGGGATGGTGGGGCTGAACGAGGTTTGTAAAAGGGATAGATTTGAGAGGGGCGACAAGAGCGTTTTGTCGGGGAAATGATCTTGTGGCGGGGAGAAAGGGCGGTGACAAGTGCGTTTGGGGGCTTATTCGGTCTTGTTGCGGACGGGATGCGTCATTGATGATTGGGTTTCTTTTTGCATACAATCAAGGTTGGCGTAATTACCAAAATATCGCCATAAAAGGTTAATGCGCTAACCTTTTATGGCGATTCCGTTGTCAAATGCCTCGTCTGCTAATGTCAAAATGTCTCGTCCCTTAGTCGAGGTACTCGATGTGGAAGTCGTAGTCCCATTGGGTGAAGTAGAGGTTGCCTTTGGACCATTCTACTTCGCCGCGCTGGAAATCTACTGTGTCGCTGTGGGGGTACTTCTTCTCGGGGTCGAGGTTGCCGCCGAAGTCGGAGTTCACTACCAGGCGGTACGGCTCGATGCCGCCTAAGAAGAAATCGCCGCCGTAGGAGGTGATGCCGAAACTCTGATCGACCGGAACCCAGCCGTAGCCTTCGAAGTAGGCCTCGGCCCAGTCGTGGAGGTTGCCGTCGCCGGGGTGCATCATCAGGCCGCTCTGCCATCTGGCGGGGATGCCTTTGTAGCGGCACATCGTGATGAACAGGAGCGTCACCTGACCGCAGTCGCCGTGGCCGCTCTCAAGGACATATTCAGGAATATTCTCGATTGTGGAGTAGTCTCTTGCGGATGCCCACGGGAAGGTCTTGTCGATCCAGGTGTAGATCGCCTTGGCCTGGAGGTAAGGGTTCTCGATGCCTGCTGTGACGGAGTCGGCGGCCGCCTTGATCCTGTCGGTGAATATGATGTGCTGGCTGCGCTCGGCGGTGTATTCGGAATATTCAGAAGTCGTCTTGTCGTAGGGGAGTACCTTGGACGGATCGATCGGATGCCACTCGCCGCTGGAGACATATTCAAAGATCTCATAAAAGACGGTTGGTTTGTTCCGGATGGTCTTGGCCTCGAGATAGACGCTGGCGTGAGGGTTGGAAGGGCTTGAGAATGTGAGCTTTTCGCTTGGGTACGCCACTCCGTTCGCGCCGGCCTCGATGAATTTGACATCGGTCTGGCGGGGTATGTCCTTGCGGGGGAGCGGGAGCCAGCAGCGGATGGTCTGGCCTGGGCGGAGGGTGTTGGCGCGGACGGTCAGGGTGAATCTCACCCTCATTTTTTTAGGCAGCGCGAGGTAAGGGTTTTCCTTGCCTTCCTCTAAATTCTTCAGAACCTGCTCCTTGATTTGCGGGATCGTGATGGCGTCGATGGACTCGTGGCCGGTCAGGGTTGTGCCGCTTTTTGACAGATCCTGATCCGCCGTGTCCGCCACCGCCGCTTTGATCGCCGCCAATTCCGGGGTGATCCTGAACAGGTTGCGCGCGGCGGCGCTGAAGTACATCGTCTTGCCGCCGAGTTCCATTGACTCCAGTTCGCCGCTTGCGGTCCATTGGTCGATCTGCTCGTCCGTGACATTTGGGATGTATTTCTGAATGTACTCCTTCACGTCTTCCCTCGTGGCGCAGAACTCTGTGGCGAGCCTCTGTGCCAGGTCCTTGTCCCAGGAATAATGGTACCTCATTTGCCTTGGCAGCCAGATGTTCGCGGCCAGCGCCAGCGCCACCAATGCCCACAGGACTATCTCTTTACGTTTCATTTTCATTGTGTTAGATCTTTTTCAGCCCCAGTCCCGGCCGGTCCGGGAGGGTGATTTTGCCATCGACGACGGTCATTCCCTCGAAGAGGTCGTTGGCGATCAGGAGGTTGCCGTCGAGGTCGGCGAAATCAACGGCGGGGGAGAGCTGGGCGGCGGCGGTCACGGCGCAGGATGTCTCGGTCATACACCCGACCATCACCTTCATTCCCTCGGCGCGGGCGTAATTCAGCATCTTCCACGCCTCGCGCATTCCGGCGCACTTCATCAGCTTGATGTTGATGCCGGTGTAGGCCCCCTTGACCCTCTGTACGTCCGCAAGGCGCTGGATCGCCTCGTCGGCGAACGTCGGCAACGGGCTGCGCTCGGTCAGCCAGGCGTTCTCGTCCAGCATCTCCTTCGGCATCGGCTGCTCGACCATCACGACCCCGCGGTCCTTGAGCCAATGGATCATCTCCAGAGCCTTCTCCTTGTCCTTCCAACCCTGGTTGGCATCTACGGCGATAGGAAGGTCGGTGATCTCCCGGATGGTCTCGATCATCTCCTTGTCGTTGTCGAGTCCTACCTTGACTTTAAGAATATTAAACTGTCCGGCGCATTCCTTCGTCTTCTCCCGCACCACGTCCGGAGTGTCAATCCCGATCGTGAAAGTGGTGTCCGGAGCCTTGGCGGCGTTCAAACCCCAGATCCTGTACCACGGCTGCCCCATCAGCTGCCCGACGAGGTCGTGCAAGGCGATGTCAACGGCTGCCTTGGCGGCGGTGTCCCCCTCGCTGATCCCGTCAACGTAAGTCAGGATGTCGTCGATCTGGAACGGGTCGCTGAACTGCTCCAAGTTGACCTTTCCCAGGAAGTTGCAGACGCTCTCGACGGTCTGCCCAAGATACGGCGGCATCGAGGCCTCGCCGTGCCCGGTGAAACCGTCATATTCAATCCTCACCTGCACGTCCGGCGTGGTGGTCCTTGAATATGCCGCCACGGTGAACGTGTGCCGGAGTTTCAGCTCGTACGGCTCGAAAGTCAGCTTCATCCTGGCCGAGCCGTTGACTTTGTAGGGTTTAGGAATATTCCCGCTCTTCCTCTCTCCTGCGCATCCTGTCAGCAGCCCGCCGGTTCCGGCGATAAGCCCGCTCCCCGCCGTGACCAGCCCGGCGGTCTTTAGAAAATCCCTGCGCCTCATCTTCTATTTGATTGAATCAATGAACGCTGTCATCTCCGGAACCTTGCTCATCGCCGAGTGGAAAAGCTTCATCTGGTTGCGTGTGCGGACGAGGTTATGCTCCGGGTACTTGATCTTGTAGTAGGTGTCGCCGTTAATGTAGTCGGCGAAGAATCGAACGGCCTGCATAAACGGGAACAGACAGGCCGCGTAAGGCAGATTCTCCCTCTCCACCGGGGTGAGGAACGGTTTTGTGCCTTTGAGGTAGCCTCGTGTGAAGGCCTTGAAGATCTCCATATCGAAATCCACCTTCTCCAGTTCCGGGGAGTCCTCGGCCACCGGATTGGCTGCTGTGCGCAGGAAGTCGCCGAAGTCGGAGAACACGTAGCTCGGCATAACCGTGTCCAGATCGATGACGCAAAGGATTCTGCCGTCATTGTCGAACATCATATTGTTGACCTTTGTGTCGCAGTGGCAGATCCTCTTAGGCAGTTTCCCCTCGCGGTGCAGCTGCTCGGCCTTGCACATCTGGACTCCGTAGGTGTCGATGTCCTCAAGGATCTTGTGGAGTTCCTGTCCCTCGCTCTTGTCATCAGCGTGAAGGCGTCCGGCCTTGTCCTCCCTTACGGCCTCGACCAACTGTCTCAGTCTCAGCTCCATATTGTGGAAGTCCGGAATGGTCTCTCCGAGCGTGTCCGGGATGTCGGCGAGCATCGCCTCGAAGGCCCCGAAAGCCTCGCCGGCGTATTCGGAATATTCCTGATTCACAGTCTCGAAGGTTTTCGCGTTGTCGATGAACACGGAGACCCTCCAGTACTTGCCTTCGGCAAGCGCATAAGTTTTCGGCTTGTCGCTCATCAGCGCCTCAAGCCTCTCTCCCTCGGACTTCAACGGAATGAACCTCAGGACCTTGCGGTCGATGTCCTTCTCTCCAGCAGCCTCCAGTTTTCCGCGGATGTGCCTCGTGACCGCCTCGATGTTGCTCTGAAGCAGATCCACGTCAGTGAATATGGCGTTGTTGATCCTTTGCAGCACATAGTCCGGCGCGTCCCCCTCCGTGACAACCTTGTAGGTGTCGTTGATGAGTCCGTTGCCCAACGGCGCTATCTCCTTGACCTCGCCCTCGATGGCGAACAGTCCGACAATTTTCTTAAGATCCGGCATAGTCAGTGTCATTTTATCGTTGTTTAATTATATTCATCAAAAGCATCGCAGTTGTGATTTGATTTCTTCAATTATGGCCTGAATCATTGGTATGCAGACAGAGTTTCCTATTTGACGATATTCCTCGCCGAGGCTTTTGTCTTTGATGAAGCTTTCCGGGAATCCCATAAGGCGGTAACATTCGTTTATGGTCAGTTTCCTGACACGATCCCCGTCATAAATCCAGAATCGTCCTGAGGTCTCCTGTGAAGGAATGGCAGGATGAACTCCGTTGATATGGTAGATCCTGTTCGGCTGTTTATGGACTCTGGAAAGATTCTCTGTTCCAGGTCTTACCCCGGCTTTCCTTGTTGCCTTGTTCCTGTAACCGGCGAAAATCAGTCCGGAAGGTTGAGTCTTGCAGTCTTGTAAAATAGTGTAGGGCTCGTTAAGATATTCAAACTTTGAATCCGGAGGATCAAGGATGTCTTTGATGTACTTGTGAGGAAGTGGCGTCAGTTTGGAAAAGTCGAAGGCTTTCCTTTTATTGCCAATGATGATGATTCTTTCCCGGTTTTGAGGCACTCCGAAATCAGACGCGTTCAGGACTTTATAAGAACAAATGTACCCTAATCCCTCAAGGCCTTCAAGAATTGTCTTTAAAGTCTTGCCGCCATTGTGATAGACTAAATGCTTTACGTTCTCCAGGAAAACCACCTTTGGCTGTTTCGCTTCTATAATCTTGAAAACATTGTAGATAAGTGTGCCTCGCGTGTCCTCGAAGCCCTTCATTTTTCCGGAGATGCTGAATGGCTGACAAGGAAATCCCGCTGTAAGTACGTCGTGTTCCGGAATGTAGTCCATCGGGATTTTCGTGATGTCTCCAAACGGAGTCTCTCCATAATTCTCCTGATAGACATTCTGGGCGTGGGCGTTGAATTCAGATGAGAAGACGCATCGCCCTCCTGATCTTTGAAGTGGAATTCTGAAGCCTCCGATTCCGGCGAACAGATCTATGAATGTGAAACTGAACTTCTCTGGCGGAGGGAAGGGGACACGGTACAATTCAGGAAACAAATTATAACTTACCGCAGGGTCGGTAACCTTGCCGCCTGCATTGGCCTCCACCCCAGCCTTTTCATCCATAAGTCTTTGTGCCATCGTCCAGTATGGCAATTTTACAGGCAGGTCTCGATTATGGACATAATGTGAGATTATGGCCATCCGCTCGCTGTCTGTCATAGACTCCATCCCGTCAATCTTGGACATTGTGTCGCAAATATCTTTCATAGAAAGCCTGTTTCAAAAACTATTCATCAAATATAATGATTATTTTTGTGATATGGAACTTTACGGACCTTCCCCTGGCGGGGCTGGCGAAGGTGTCGTGAAGTTTTTGCGACAATGGATTTTAGGTTATGACACGGTCTTTTTGTCTGAGCGTTCTGCTCTTTTTGCTTTCTTTGGGTCTGGTGTCCGGGCAGGAGACCGGGCTGTTTGTCTATGACGGAGGGTATTTCATCAGGAACGGGAACTCGTGGGAGGAATATCGGCCGGACAAGAATGAAGGGGTCTGGGCGACTTACGAGCAGTATGGCGAGGAGGAGAATTTCTATAATCTCCGGAACTCGATGTGCTACGTCAGCGTCCCGAAATCCACGGTGAACGCCTTCTACTATGCCCCTCCCGGCGAGGCGTGGAAGCCGATCTACACGACCAAGGCGATCTATGAATATATGCCCGACGCCTCTCGCGGAATATATTGCTACCAAGGTGGTTACTTCGTCCGTGACGGTTTGGTTTGGAGGGAGTACCGCCCCGCAGACAAGCGGGGACTGTGGGCGGAGTACGACCAAATCAACACGGATGAGCATTTCTTCTACATCAGCAGTGAAACCGACAAGGTCGCCATTCCTATGGAGGAAGATAACAAATACATCTATCTGGCTAAAGATGATGAATGGAAACCGATATATTCATTGGTCGGCATCTATGACAGCGGCAAGGGATTCGACTATTCGATGGGGTTCGGCTTGCGTGAGATTTACGACCGGGACGCCGGGGCGTTCAAGGACAGCCTGGCGCTTGTCTCAAGGGTAAGCCTCAGTCTTGACGGCAGAGGGGAGGTGAGATATTCCGAAACACGCATTCCGTTCACATTCAACTCTATGGATCTCTACGAATCCGCGAGCGACAAGGATAGTGCTGATTACCTTATGGCGTTTCTTTTCGGTTATTACTCTTCGCCCGAAGGCTTTGTCCTTTATGCCCAAAGGGATGGCGTTGACGAGATTCTTACTTATGTGGATACCGCTGCCGGAGCGTACTGCGTACTCAACCTTCCAGGGCAGCCCCGTGTGCGCCTCTCCGGCTGCGACGACACCGAAGTCGGCGCCAGAATCCACAACGTGATCCAGGACGGCCTCTCCGCCGAAGCGGAATGAGATTTTTAAATTGTACTATGGAACTTTACGAATATGCCAGGCCGGGACTGATGGCCGGGAAAAAGGTGCTTTATGTGCACGGGTTCGCTTCGAGCGGACAGAACGGGAGCGTCAGGACGTTGAGGCTGCTGATGCCGGAGGCGACAGTGGTGGCGCCGGATCTGCCGGTGGAGCCGGAGGAGGCGATGGAGTTGTTAAGGAATATCCTCGCGTCGGAGAAGCCGGATCTCATCATCGGCACGTCGATGGGGGCGATGTACTCGGAGATGCTCTACGGAGTGGACAGAATTTTAGTGAACCCGGCCTTCCAACTGGCTGACACCCTGCTGAAAAACAATGGATTGGGCCGTCAGGAATTTCACAACCCACGTCAGGACGGAGAAACGTCGTTCCTTGTCACGAAAACCCTTCTGGAACATTTCCGCGAGGTCAGCTCGCATTGCTTCGAGCGTGCTGCCGAGGATCAGGACAAAGTCTTCGGTCTGTACGGAATCCACGACACCCTCGTCCACACTTTCGACCTCTTCACTCAGTACTATACTCAGGCGATAAGGTTCGACGGAGAGCATTATCTCAACGATGATGCCATCCTTCACTCACTGCTCCCGGTCATCCAGTGGATAGACGACAGACAGAACGGAACTCAGAAGCCGGTCCTGTTCATCTCATTGAGCGACAAGATCATCAACCATTCCAGCGGATTCCCGAAGGCGGTCGAGACACTTGCCGCCAATTATGATGTCAACATCTGCGCCGGTGTTCCGTACAACACCCCGGAACTCTGTCAGAAGGTCTTCGGTTGGTGCGGGGCCAATCTTGGAGTCCCGGTCTG
Source organism: uncultured Muribaculaceae bacterium (assembly GCA_964479325.1). GTDB lineage: Bacteria > Bacteroidota > Bacteroidia > Bacteroidales > UBA932 > Cryptobacteroides. The sequence goes on along the minus strand of CAYZKZ010000002.1, from coordinate 32,530 downwards.
GAACAGGGTGGCGGTCACGACGCATAAGGACCTGCTTCTTGGCGACTATCTGATTGACGCCGAACCTGACACCGGCGGAGCCTCCGACTTTATGGGGACCCTGATCCATTTCGGCTCGGACGCGTTCAAGACGTGGGAGGACATTCTGACCTACTTCGGCAGGCTTGGCGGTCAGTAGCCAGAGGATTCCACCGGGTCCCAACCGGCGCAACCCCTCCCGAAACGCCGTGACGGCCAAATCGTTGACTATTAGGAATATACTGCATCGTACTCCCTCCCTTTCCGGTGGGGAGTATGCTGCTCTATTATATTCATTGTCAATTAATTAGTCGCCACGACATATTTTTCATTGAGAAACCAATTTCTTTTCCTAACTTTATGGCTGGAAGACAATGTAAAAATGAAATCCTATTACCGAAATGAAAAATAGATTGAAATTCGCATTATCTGTGGCGTTACTGACTTCTGCTTTGATTGGATGCTCGAATGTCGAAGTCAGAAAGAATATAACGGAAGTGTCAGGGTTTGATACAAAAGTCACCTCCTACCCGAAAGTTGTGCGAGACTACGAGATTATTCCCCTTGAACAGACGGAGGATTGCATCGTGACAGGAATACGAAAAGTTTCCAAGGTGGATTCTGCTTATGTCGTTTTTGATAATTATAATAATTTGATTGTCAGGTATGATGCCAAAGGAAAGTTCCTTAACCGTATAGGCAGTAAAGGCCGGGCCTCTTCGGAGTACCTCCGGATAGATACTTTTGTCGCGGACGAGAAAGGGCGCGTCCTGATATTTGACGGCAGCCTTGACAAGATTCTTGTGTATGAACCAGACGGGAAGTATGTTTCATCGATTGTTTTCCCTAAGCGTTCCTTGGGCTTTATTAATGCCGCGGCTTCTGTTGGTGATGACAAATTCCTTGTCAATAATTGTGTTTTCAACAATTTCAACGACATCTACCGCATATTGTCATTGAATGATAAGAATGTCTCTCGTGTCGCTGGATTTCCGATGACTTCGGAGAATATTGCGGAGCCGACAGGAAAAGCGACTATCGGCGGTTATGATGGAAAGGTCGTTTTTCTGAAACCGTTTGACGATACCCTTTACTCGATTGATGAGCGTGGTGAGGTTGAGCCGCTTCTGTATGTGCGGCATTCCGCGAAAGATGTCGATGATAAGTACTATGAGAATCACACAGGGTTCTCGGTGGCCACAACTTATACCGAAATGTCTCAGGGAGGATATTTTACAGGGTTCGTCTCAGTGTTCGAGACAGATTCTTGTCTGTTGTTGTGTACATATAATGACATCTATTTCCTGGTTGACAAGAATACGTGTTCCGGGCAGGCATTGCGGCTTATTACTTGCGAGGATTATGCGGGCGTGCCTTTAATCAATGTTATAGCTTCCTCGCCTGACGGGTTTATTGGCTATTGGCGTCCAGGTAGTTCTTCTGACGAGAGCCTCTTGGAACTCATTGGTGATGCGACAAATGATTCCGTTACCGGATTTGTCTCTGCTTTGAATGACTTGCCAAAGGATGGAAACCCTTGCCTGATAGTCTATAATACGGAACAAAAATAAATGAGCGCTCGAACTACTAATGTTATTTTTATGAAATCTTTGCCTAATAATCTCAGGTTGCCTTTAACGGCAGCCAGCGTGCTGATTCTGATGGCCTTGTCTTCTTGTGGCGGGCCGAAGAATCCTTATGATCAAATCAAAAGGGTGTCCGGAAAAAGGACGGAAGTGAAACATTCTGCGATCAACCTTGAAAAGGTTCAACTGGATTCAGTCGATTGTTCTGGAGAGTCCATCTCGGGAATTGTCAAGTCGGGCAGGATCTACTGCTACGACATCTATTTCTGCTGGCTGTATGAATTCAATGCGGATGGAACACTGGCCGGACGCTATATGGGATATGGTAGAGGACCGGAGGAGTCAATGGTGAGAGAGGGCATCACCGGCGCTATGTCGGCGGACGGCGAGTTCGCCATAGCGGGAAGCACACTTGATTTTGAATATTTTACCGAGTCCCATAAGGTGGCGAACTATTTCAGTCTCGCCAAGACTCAGGCAAGTAAGGCCCCGGAAGAGTACATCACATATTCTAACCCTGTGTTTGACGCCGTCTCCCGCCTCTACGACGGGAAATTGTACTTGGGTATGACAAGCGACAGTCAGGAGTTCTCCTATTTTTTCACCAACACGGAGTATCTTGCCGACTCTTACAGGATAGGAGTGATCGACCTGAAGGCCGGGGCGGCTTTGCCAATGGAAGTTAAAGGATTCCCTTCCGTGTATGAGTCCGACCCGTATAAGTACACCAGCTTTGATTGTGTCGATTTTGACATTGACGGCGAAGGGAATATGTATTTGGGATTTCAGGCGGATTCCTCAATCTATGTGTTTGACCGTGAGTTCAAGCCAAAGTATGCGTTTGGAGCGGCCGGCTCGGAGATGGATTTGTCATATCACAAGATACAGACCGAGTCTGACATCCCCTTCTTTGCGCGGAACATTGAGTCCAAAGGCTATTACTCCTGGATTGAGTATGTTGATGAGACAGGAGTCTGCTTCAGGTCTTATAAAAAAGGAACCCACGTTCCTTACGATGGCCTGCAGATTTATCAGGACGGCAAGCTGATAGGTGATTGTGAGGTGCCAAAGTCATTCAAGGTCACCGGCTACATCGCTCCGTACTACTACTCCCAAGTCTATAATGGAGAAAAGGACGGACATCTTATGGTGTACAGATTCAAGCTGTAAGAAAACGCTATGAAAAGGCTTTTAATTATATTTTCCTGTCTGTTCTGCCTTGTCTCTTGTAAAAGCTCTATGAGCGGGATCGAGGTTGACCGAACCATAGAATGCAAAGAGTCGCAGATTGAACCAGACATCCCGAAATATGTCAAGGAGATCACATTCCTGCCTCTTGATTCAGGCGACGGCATACTGTTCGGTTCTGTGGATAAGATTGCGTTTTGCAATGATCTGATCTATGTCGCCGATTACAGAGCGAAGAGGATGGTTGTCTATGATATGGACGGAGCGGTCCGCTTTGTCCTTGACAGACAAGGCCGGGGGCCAGGAGAATATCTTGAGATTAAAAGTTTCTCGGTGGATTCTGACAACCTCTACGTTCTGGACAATTTTGGAAGAAAGCTGTCTGTTTACAATTCATTGACAGGAGAGTATAAAACGGCCAAGGAGATGCCAATTGTCGCTTGGGATGTCGAGGCGTTGTCAAATGGCGACCTTGTTTTTGCGTTTGTCACGGCTGGCGGAAGACTGTCACGGCGGCAACCTCCATATCGATTGTTCGTTACGGACAGAGACTTGAACATCAAAAATCAGATGTCGGAGTATGCTGAGAATGGGGATTCCGATGTACTTGGCTATAGCCGTTTCTTTTCTGTTTATGGGGACAGAATCCTGTTTTGCTCCTACTCGAATGACGCCTACTATGTCTTGGACCGCGACAATGGAGAAATAATTGAGACCGTAGGGATCGATTTTGAAAATAAAGCGTCAAGGAAGGCTAAAGGTGACGTGTCGCTCGTAAATAACTACACCCACTTGGCCTCTGTTCCAATCGCTTGTGGAGACTATCTTGCGTGCGATATCGCGATAAAAGATGTGGGTGGCAATTACCTCTATGGACCACGCACAAATGGTTTTGTCTCCAATCCGGAGAACGGTGGCCGGAACTGTATGCTTGAACCCATCGGTAGCTATGCCGATTCTTTTGTGAGTGTGCTTTGGGATCGGGAGATGTATGACTCAATCGTGTCAACCGGTTTCCAGAAAGCCGGTGATGATGTCGAGAAGGCGCTGGACAACGGCTCTTTGGTTTTGCTGTTCTATCATCTGCTATAAACGAGAGTCCGTGTGGCTGAAGTAAAACTATTTTTTTATTGGAAAACCAATCTTTCTGCCGAAATTTGCGGTCTGAAATGTTTTATACTATTGAAACCTTGATAAATTAGTGTTTTGTATGAGAAAAGTTATACTATCCGCGATCGTCATTCTGATTGTTTCGCTGCCGTCTTGCCGGGAAGGCAGGCAAAATGTTGTGACATCCGCCGAAATCATCGCCAAGGTCGAGGTGCCGGAATCCGGCAAGAGTTTCGATGTCAGCCAGATGGCCGATCTTGAGAAAGTCATTCCTCTGGAAACCGCCGAAGACGTTCTCATCGGCACGATTGACAAAGTTGAGATGGATGACAGCCACGTCGTCATTCTGGACAAGCGGATGCGCGCTGTCTGGCTGTTCGGGACCGACGGCAGTTTCATCCGCAAGATAGGACGTTTGGGCAATGGACCGAAGGAATATGTCTCGCTTGATGATATGTGCTATGACAAGGAAAGCGGGACGGTCTGGATCTGGGACAGAATCAAGCAGGTGATGCTTGAGTATGACCTGGCCGGAGAACTCCTGAAGGAGGTCGCCACGGGTTTCATCTCGAATGTCTTCGCAAAGACAAAGGACGGCTTCTGGCTTTATTACTCCTACCTTAAGAATCCGGACAACAGCATCCTTATTCTTGTCGATGAAAAAATGGATCAGCTTGTTAAAGGCTTTTTCCCGACAAAAGAGTCATTCCCGGTGTCTATGAGTTCTGGCTTCACCTCCTGGGGCGGGAAGGAATATTTCTACTTTCCTCAGTCAAATGTCCTGTACTCATTGGACGGAACGGACGCTCGCCCTTACATTGAATTTGATTTCGGGGATCAGACGCTGCCATATTCAAGAATAATGCAGATGTCCGAGGAGGAGTATAAGGCTTTGGTCGGCTCCGGCTCCTATATGGGGAATTTAATGAATGTCAGGTTGTCAGACAAGTATTGCTTTTTCCAGTTCTCATCGACCGTCGAGAATAAATATGTCACCTCCTATTATGGGGTCTTGGACCTTAAGACGTCGGAAGTCGAGGTGTTCTCTTACTTGGAGGCTTCGGATTTGCTGGTGGATTTCTCATCGCTCCTGTGTGTGACGGCTGACGATGAGCTGGTGTATCCAATCTACCCAAGCAAGTACGATCCGGTATATTTCGACGAGCTGCGGACATTGGTTCCGGATGTGTCGGACGAGTCGAATCCTATCTTGGTGTTATACAAGCTGAAATAAATCGCTGAATATTATCTAACATAGCCCACGGTGAACCTTAACCATAGAATGACCACCGCTGCGGTCTTGATCTGTCGAATTCCGTGATTTATTCCTCTTGGGCATATCTGATTACGATTTTTCGTTTAACTTTGCGGATGGAAAATGCTGATAATAAGTATGAGACCATCCGCGATATTTCAAATCATCGTTGCCGCCACGATCACCGCTTTAACCGTGTCATCCTGCGGTGACAGGGAGAGCGTCAGGAAAATGGACACGGCCGACGCCGTGATGTGGACCCGCCCGGACAGCGCATTGGCTGTTTTAGAGTCGATCGACACACTGGATCTGCGGACAGAAAAGCGGCGGGCGAGATACTCGCTGCTTTACACGATGGCGTTGACCAGAAATCATAGAGATATCCTTGATTTGCGTGTCATCAGCCCGGCTGCGAGTTACTATGAGCGCCACGGTTCCAACGATGACAGGATGAAGATGTATTTCTATCTTGGGGTTGCGCAGTATGATACTGGAGATCCTGAATCTGCGATAGCGAGTTATATTCGTGCAAAGGAATATTCATCCCGCTCGGACAATCTTGTGTTTAGGGGGATCATCAGTTCCTCCATTTCTGATGTCTATTTATTGAACCATAATAATTCTGAGAGCATTTCATATTGTATGGAAGCTTGCGATTATTTTGCTCAGGCCAAGGACACTTTCCGGCTATGGAATACTACGGGATTATTGGCAAATCGCTATTCGAACATTGCGAGTTGGACTAAAGCTGACAGCCTTTATTCTATTTTCTTCTTACAACCAGTCCGTGATTCATCCATATATGCGATGCAATTATTGAATCTTTCTTGGAATAACATTTTCAAGCCGGATTCTGACCCTCGCAAGTCTATTGACCTGTTTAAAACTGCTACCGGTGAATATGGAGCCATACCTTCAATCACTGACTATTGTGTTTATGCCTATGCTTTAGAAAAAGTAGGAGATCATAGTGCGGCAGATGATATAATCCGACAATTGGAATCCTTGGAGGAATCGTCTTCTGTCTTGAGGACCTGGAAGTATAGAGTGGCAAAACATCGTGGCGACTACAAAGAAGCACTTGCGAATTTTGAGCAGTCGATCAATGAACGTGATTCTGAGGTTTTGAAAACAGTTGATCAGTCAGTAGCGTTGGCTCAGTCAGATTATTATGAGAACAAGTCTTTGTTGATAGATAAAGATCTAAGACTGCAACGTCAGATGAAATGGATGATTTTCCTTGCAGGTTTGATGGTGGTTGCGTCTGTCTTAGGTGTTTATTCGAAGCGTAAAAGGAAATGGATGTGCCGGTTGGAAGAGATGTCTTCCATAAATGATGAGGTGAAGCAAAGACTTAACGAGTCGCTCCTTTGTGAGGTCGAGCACCTGCGTCGCATCGAGTCTCTGTCAGCGGCGAATCAATCGGCAGAAAAGGAAATACTGGATTTGTCGGAAAAACTCTCGGACACCGAGGGAAAGGAACAGACGCTGATGACCCTGAGGGCGAAATACGTCCAAGCTAACAAACGCCTGTACGCCCAACTGAACCTTCTGTGCCGTCAGTACCTTGAATCCTCTCAATCCCGGAAGGGAAAGGACAGGATTTATGATGAAGTGAAGAATATACTCTCAATCTTGGAGGAGTCAAACCAAAATGAGCTGGAGTCTATGCTTGATGACAGCCTTGACGGCATAATGACAAAACTGCGCGCCGCGATGCCTGACAGCACCGAGAAGGATTTTCGCTTCATCACTTTCCTGATTCTCGGGTTCGACACCAAGACTATAGCCCGTATGATGGACTATAGTGTGAGCACGGTCTATACAAAGCGGTACAATCTCAAGGACCGGATCTCAAAGTTGGACGGCGATGCAAAGGAACTTTTCTCGGAATATATATCATAATTGGAGTAATTGCTTGATTATTAGCATTATATGTATTATTGTAAATTCTGTTTTTGCGAATAATGTCCTGATAGTCAGGTGATTATGTGGTGTAAAGTGAAATCTTGAATTTTAATTTAGTTATAACTAACTAATAATCAAAAGTATAATATTTACTGAAGTGAAACTTTTTTTCATTGCGTAACCAATCTTTCTGCCGAACTTTGCAGTCGGAAATAATAGTTGTTTTATGAGAAAGGTTATACTATTTTTATTGGCGTTGATGTCGGTCAACACTGCGGTGTATTCGCAAAATGAGGACATAAAGCCTATTATTGTTAAGGAAGAAACAACATCCAACACAAAAGGCAACCACGTTCCTGCTAAGGTTCAAGTTGAATGCTTCTATTATTCTTACGCGAACTGTCTTGAATTGTTATTCCGATCGAATCTTGGAACAGTTAATGTTGTGCTTGAGAATCAGAGTACCGGAGAAACTCAAGACTATGTTGCAAGCAGTTCCGCTGGAAAGATGGTAATCCCTGTCGAATCGGATTGTGCGTACCGAATGGACATCACGACCGGGAACGGACGTAATTACTATGCAGTGTTCTTTACTGGCAGTGAAGATTTTGAGTGATAAAACAAATACCTTCTTAATATTTTATTTTACTAATTTACTAACTAATCATCAAAACAATGAAAAAGTTGATTTTATCATTTTGGGCCGTCGCTGCAATTGTGGCGGCAGGTTACAGCGCCTATAAGGCGTACATCTACTATCAGCCGAAGAATGATCTTCTGGCTATGAATATCGAGGCACTTGCGAATGATGAAAGCGGTGAAAGAAAAAGAGGCGATGAGTATCATCGTGGTTTGACTGGTTTAAATTGGAAACTATATGAAGTCGAATGCGTAGGCAGTGCTACACAGGTTCGCAAGTACAGCAATAAATACGAATGGAAGTATGATGCTGTTACTGGATCGTATAATGTGGTGGTAAAGGCATCATATTCAGGAAGTGGCTCGTTTGAAGAGGAGACAGAGATTCATTATGAATCTACGACGTGGTTTCGGGATGCCTGTGGTAAAGGAAGTGGATTCTGTTATGATGACGCTCCGGATGGGCATCCTTGTTTAGAAGAAGACTAGTGGCATATGCGAGGACTTGACAAAAAAGCAATCGGAGTAGCATCCTTGGCGTTATTGCTCGAAGTTGCGTTAATAGGGTGCGCCGATGAGCAGAAAAAAAGCGCCGCGGTCATCGAAAGGGGAACTTCCGAGCCGATCCGCATAGAGATTTCGGATGCTAATACCCAGGAGAACATCAACTTGGAGACGATTTTCGACTCGGTGGCTTTCGTTCGTCTCTCCAATTCTCCGAAGGCGGCTGTTTCAGGAATCAATCAGGCTATTGTGGTCGATTCGACAATTTTGATTCTTGACCGGTACGGATCCAAATCCGTGAAGGCTTTTTCCCTGACGGGGGATTATCTCACCGACATCGGACGACGTGGGAGAGGCCCGGGAGAATACATTGAGCCTACTATGATGGAGGTGAACTCCCGTCGTGAAGTCGTGATTTGGGATCAGTTCAGACAGCAGTTGCTTCATTATGATTTCAATGGAAAATGCCTGCGGTCGAGGGAATACCCGTTCCTGAGTATGAAGATTCACGAGTTTGACGATAACAATCTGATGTTCATCAACCTTAATTCCGACAATAAGTCGTTCGTGAAGGACTATTCCCTTTTTGTGAGTGACAGTCTGGGCGTTGTGTCCAAATATGGCCTTTATCGGAAAAAGAACACGTACTCAACAATCTTGTATGACCACGATGTTTTTGAGAAGGAAGGAGATGTGTTCTATCATCCTGTCTATTGCGACACGGTTTTCCGTATCAATAGCGATTTTGTGGCAGAACCGTATTGCTGGTTGGATTTTGGAAAGAAGACGGTTCCGGAGAGGCTTAGGAACGTGGCTAAAAATCGTAAGGAAGTCAGGGCGGAGCAGGCCAAAGACCGCTACAGTTTTATGACGGGCAATTTTTTCTTGTCAGACACACACCTCTTCTTTGTATTTCTGCGTGAACATTATAATTATCGGGTGCTGTACTCAAAGTCCAATGGCAAGGCTATCGCTTTCAGGACGACATCAGGATTTTTCCCTGTTCCTTTCAATGGCTTTGTCGGTTCTGCCGGAGAGGCGTTTGTGGGTTATTTCTTCCCGGCTGAATCTCTCAGGAGGATGGAAGGGCTTGATCTTGAAAACCGGAAGGCTCTGGAAAAACGGTTCGGAAAACAGATGACCGATTTGATGTGCTCAATAAAGAATGACGACAACCCGATTATTACCTTTTTCTATCCGAAAAGTGAATTTTAAATTAAATCTTTTGTTGCTTTTAATTCTCCTGTTACCGTCGTGTCGTCAGCAAAAGTTGACAACCGCTATGAATGATTTTGCTATGACGGAAATACAACTGCCTGAAATGCGGCAAATGGTGATGGGGGAAGATTCTGTTTCCATAGATCTTGATACAGTGCCTGTCTTGCTGGTTGTGTACAGAGATCCGGACTCTTGCGTTCCGTGCCAACTTGATCATATGTATGATTATCGTAAGATAATTGATTTTAGAACAGAGGTCGGAGGAGGCTACTCGCCGGCATTTATCTTTTCTCCGAAAAAGAAAAACTATGACACCGTTCATCTTACCCTATGCCGGACAAGATTTAGACATCCGATTTTCTTGGATGAGGATGGACTGTTTCGTGTTTTGAATAAAAATATACCGAGAGATTCAAGACTGCACGTTTTCCTACTTGATAAAAATCGTAGGGTGATTTTGGCGGGGGACCCGAGTCATAATCCGTCACTATGGAACTTGTACAAGGGAATCATAGTGAAGATGTTGGAAAATGGTGGAACGATGCCTTAGGAGTGATGTTGTAGGATGATTTGTTCTCAGAAATATTGGAAGATAATGGTCGGGGCATTTGTCCTTCTGGCATTTCTTTGGATTACTATATTAACCGTTGATGACTATATTGGTAAGTCGGATCTGATATTCTTAGTATTATTGTTCTCTGTTTGTCCATTGACCATCATTGGCTTGGCGGACAAGGAGAGGGTTCTCAAAATTTCTGTGATAGACATTCTTGCATTTGTCTGGTTCTCCTATTCAGTCTTGAATGCACTTTTCTTATCGGTAAACCATTCGAAGGATGCGTTGATTCCATTAGCCACGACCTTTGTCTTGTATGTGGTCCTTCGTTTGGCTTTACCGCAAGAAAAATCATTGGACAGAACTCTTGTGGCGGGAATAGTCGTGTTCGGGCTTTATGAGTGCGTTGTCGGTTTATTGCAGTTGTATGGATTTGGACAATCCAATCATGCTGTGTTCAAGATCACGGGATCATTCTTTAATCCGGGTCCGTATTCGATATATGTCGCTACGATGCTTGCGGTTTGTTTGGCGTACAGTTATAAAAGGTATAGAATATATTCGTTGAAAAAGCCCTTAAGTGGTAAAAGCGGTGTACGCCTTGCCGGAAATATGTTGGTTTTACTTTGTGCCGCAGGGTGTATCGTAGGACTGATTACCCTTCCGGCGACATTGAGCCGAACAGCGTTTGTCGCTGTGGCGATTGTGCTGTTAGTCTTGTTCGGCCGTCATAATCCGAGAATGTTATTGACGGTTATGGCTTTGACGCTTGTGCTTGGTGTCGTGTTTTATTTTTTGAAGAAGAATTCGGCGGACGGGCGTGTGCTGATGTGGCTTGTCTCATTGAGAGCGATATGCGGCCACCCCGTGTTCGGAAGTGGAATCGGTGGCTTTCATAAAGCGTTTTCGGACAGTCAAAGGGACTATTTTATGACCAATCCTGATTCGCCTTTCGCATCTGTTGCCGGGGCACCGGAATATGCGTTCAATGATTTTCTTGAAGTGGGCGTGGAACAGGGACTTGTCGGTATGCTGATGTTCTCTTTAATCATCATTGTCTCAATATGCAAACTGCTCCGAGGAAGGAATGAGATCGGCTATGGGTTGATTGCATTGTCGATGTGTGCTATGTTTTCATACCCTTTTAGTCTATTGCCTTTCAGAATATTAGGATGTCTGTTCGTGGCGCGTGCCGCTGCTTTGGACAGGCGACCTGTGGTGATTTTTGCAGGATGGCATAAGGCAATGGTGTCAATAGTGTCTTGTGTGATATGTGTATCCTTGCTTATTCCGATTCGGACAAGAATTAAGGAAAAGATTGATGCTGTTGGTGATTTTGCCATAGATAAGGTATTGAGGATAAAGACAGTCAGTGATCTTCATCTGGAACGGGCGAAAGTATTGTCGGATCATCCCAGATATCTGTTTTGGCTTGGGAAACGATTGAGGGCGGCTGAGCGTTATGAGGAGAGTATGGCGGCTTTCCGTCTTGGCTCAATGGCAAGTTGTGACAATATGTTCTATGTTATGATGGGAAACCTCTATGCCTCAATGGGTAACAATGGCCAGGCGGAGAATGAATATGTCACTGCCCACTATATGCAACCTTGTAAACTTTACCCATTGTATCAACTGCTATTGCTATATGAAAGCGAAGGACGGACGGGAGATGCGGAAAAAATGGCTTTTGCGATATTGGATGCCAAGCCTAAGATAAGGTCTTCGGCGACTGATGAGATGAAAACTTATGCCTCTGAATTTTTGAGAGAAAACGTAAAATGATTTTTCGATGAAGAAGATAGTATTATTCATAGTTGTGGCTCTCATTGAGTTGTCTTGTTCCCAGTATTCTCCGAGGCTGGAGGCTTCATTGTCTATGGCGGGTGAGAACCGTATGGAGTTGGAGAGGGTTTTGGAGCATTACCGTGGAGACCGGAAAAAGTACAAGGCCGCTTGCTTCCTTATTGAGAATATGGCTGGACGTTACACATTGACCAGTCAGAAACTGGACAGTCTTGATGCGGAGTTCTTCGATGCGGTTGGCAATCTTGACATCAGGTTTGAGGACACTGAGGTTAATGTCTATCTGGTACAGGTCAAGGTGAATGAAATTTGGAATAGGGTCTTGTCAAAGTATGGAGACCCTACAAAATACCATTATGGAAAAAGGGATGATTTGCGGTCTGTCTCGGCTGATTATCTGATTGAAAACATAGATGAGGCATTCGCCACGTTGGACTACCCTTGGACATCCCATCTGTCATTCGAGGACTTCTGTGAATATGTCTTGCCGTATCGTTATGGAAACGAGCCTCTTACGCAAGGATGGAGGCGTTATTTCCGTGAACGTTACAAATGGATCGCTGATTCTTTGGCGGGTAACCCTGATCCTGTGGAGGTCTGTCGGCTGATCAACCAGGACATAGCGACTTGGTTTCTTCCGGCTGGAGGAGGACATATATTCAAGAATCATCCTCGTTCTCTGTCGGAGGAGCAGCTTCGCAAGTGCCGTCTTAGTTCTTGTGTTGAGCAGGCTGCCGTGGCGTTGTTCGCTATGAGGTCGATGGGACTGGCGGTAGCACATTGCACAATCCCGCATTGGGGAAACCGCAGCGCTGGACACGATTTCAACGCGATTCTGACAAAAGATAATGAGTGGGCTGACTTTTCATCAGCCAAATTCAATCCGGGAGAGAATGAGATGGCGAACAAACCTCCGAAGGTCTTTGTGAAGAAATTCTCAAAAAAGATGATGACGGAGGATGAACTGGAAGTCGTGAGGCGTTTTGATTTTCCTTATGCTGGTTATCAGGATGTCACCTCGCATCTTGTCAAGACTTCTGATGTCACGGTTCGGATACCTGATTCGCTAAAGAAGTCTATTTCCGAGGTTTACCTATGTGTGTTCAACAATAAGAGATGGGTCCCGGTCGCATACTCATGTTCCAGAAACGGCAAGGCTAAGTTTGTGGAGATGGGACGAAGGATAGTTTATCTACCTCAGTATTACAAGGATGGCCGATTTTACCCGGTGAGTGACCCGATATTCCTTGAGAGGGATGGGAGGCAACATCCTGCGGTCGCTGACAGTAACTATCCGGTTTCAAGGATGGTGTTGACCAGAAAATACGGTCGCTTCAAGTACCAGCTTGGCTATGCGGCGGAAATGCTCGGAGCGAGATTCCAGGGTGCTGACAATCCTGAATTTAAGGATGCCGTCACATTATTTACGATTGACTCTCTGCCGGATTCGAAGATGGACACTTTCGCGATAGCGCCTTCCAAGTTTCGTTATGTCAGATACTTGTATCCTGACATCTTCGCAAGAGGCAATGCCGGTAATGTTGCGGAGATCGCTTTCATCGGAGAAGACGGGAAACCGCTTAAAGGTAAGTACATCGGAATCAAAGAGGCGAATGCGAACAACATACGCATTGTTTTTGACGGAAACACAAGGAATTATCTGAGGGTGTACCTTTCGGCGGATTCTACTGCTGTGTTCCCCGGCAACGTTATAGTTGTCGATTCTCCCAAGCAAATATGGATAGGACTTGATCTTGGCGAAGACCGCACTGTGACAGGAGTCGCATATTGTCCAAGGAATGATTCCAACAACATTTATCCTCATTGCACCTACGAACTGTTCTGCTGGGACTGGGGATGGAAATCCTTGGGCCAACAATCTGGTCAGAAGGATTCTCTTGTCTATGAGAATGTCCCTTCTGGCTGCCTTTACATCCTGCGAAATCGTACGGAAGGTAAGGAGGAAAGGTTGTTTACTTATGAGAATGGCAAGCAGGTTTGGTGGTGATTGGTAGATGACGGGGAGACATATCATATTCAGAATCATTATTGTGGCGGTTGGTTTAGTCGTTGCTTTTGCCGCTACGTTGATTTTCTTTTTTGACAGTTTTGCGGTTAAAGGGGATTCTATGGAACCTACATTACATAGCGGGCAGCGTGTCTATGTGAACAAACTGCTTATGGGAGCCAGAATCTATAGAAGTTATGACTTCACGAGTACCAAGTTGTCTTCTTTTAGAATGCCAGGATTCAGGAAATTGTCTGTCGGCGACATCGTGATATTCAACTATCCGTTCGCTTGCAGCAAAGACACGATTGGTTTTAAGATCAATTATGTCTATGCCAAGAGGTGCTTGGGTGCGCCAGGCGATTCGGTGCGGATTGTGGATGGCTTTTACAGTGATGAGGAAGGTCGTTGTGTCGGTGAGAGCGAGTTCCAATACAGGCTTCATAATACCCCGGACAGCTCGCTTATGAAGATAAAAGGTTGTTATTATGCGATGAATGGATGGACTGTGAAAAATTTCGGCCCGGCATACGTTCCGGGGAAAGGTGATAAGGTCACTGTGGGAGAAACTGATTTTCATTGGTACAAAAAGTTGATTAAATATGAAACCGGATCAATGCCGATCATTGACAATCAGGGACAAGTTTCTCTTGATGGCAGAATTTTGAGAGAATACGAATTCAAGGGCAACTGGTATTTTCTTGGAGGTGACAACGTCCTTGATTCACGAGACAGCCGCTATTTCGGTCTTGTTCCCGAGGATTACATTGTTGGAATAGTGGTCCGGTGAATTAATCTTTAATCGTTATAAGCGTATTTTTGATAATATTTTGTAAATTTACGAACACGAATAATTTATTGAGATGAACCTTAACCATAGAATAACCACAGCTGCGGTCGGTATATTCATTTTCCTCATTGGGACGGCGCCTTTGGGGGCGCAGGAGATGCGGAGGATGCAGCGGCGGATGTCGCTTCAGGAAGCGATCGGGACGGCGAGGAGCCAGTCGGTTGCGGCGCTGGAGGCGAAGCATTCGTTTGTCTCGACCTATTGGGCGTACCGGTCCTATCAGGCGAGCCGTCTGCCTTCGCTTGTGCTTTACGGAGGTCTGATGAACTTCGACCGCTCGCTCACCCTGCTTCAGAGCTACGAGGACGGCTCCTTCCGCTACACCGACACCTACAACCTCCAGAACAGCCTTGGACTCCAAGTGGTTCAGAATGTGACATTCACCGGTGGACGGATCAGCGTCTATTCGGATCTCTCCCGCATCGACCAGTTCGGGGCCAACAAGAAACTGACGTGGTACTCCCAGCCTGTGACGGTGCGCTATGTTCAGCCGCTCTTCTCCTACAACCAATTCAAATGGGACAAACTCATTGAGCCTAAGGAATATGAGCGTGGCCGTCGCAGTTACATCGAGTCGATGGAGCAGGTGACGATCAATGCTGTCTCGGCCTATTTCCAACTTGTGAGCGCTCTTAAGAACCAGTCGGTTGTGAAGGCTAACTATGAGAACACCGAGAAGATGCGTTCCGTGGCTGCGGAGAGGATGAAGCTCGGAAGCGTCACGAAGGAGGAGTATCTCCAACTGGAACTCCGGGCGCTTAACGACAGCATCTCGATCGGCGAGAGTCTGGTCGAGGTGCGTCAGGCTCAGATGTACCTTAACTCTGTGCTTGGCTACGACGAGTCGGTGGAGATTGAGCCTGTGGATGATGACACCCTTCCCGACATTCTGATGGACTACGACCTTGTGATGGAAAAGGCGTTGAAAAACTCGACTTTCAGCCTTGACAATCAGATAAGTGAATTGAACGCCGCATCTAATGTGGCGAAAGCCAAGGCGGACAGAGGCATCTCTATGAGCCTGAACGCCCGTTTCGGATTGTCCCAGACAGGAGAGGGGTTGCCGGATGTGTACAAAGACCTTTTGAATCAGGAGGTTGTGGGCTTGACTTTCAGTGTACCTATCTTTGACTGGGGGCTTGGCAAAGGCAAGGTGCAGAAGGCCAAGGCGGCCGAGGAGGTCGTGAAGGCGCAGGTCATTCAGAGCGAGAATGACTACCGCAGGAAGATCTTCACGGCGGTCGGCCAGTTCAACAACCAGCGACAGCAATGTCTGGCCTCGCGCAAGGCGATGGAGATCGCCTCCGAAAGGTTCGAGTTGATGATGGACAAGTTCAGGCTCGGCTCGGCCACGGTCACAGACCTCACGAACGCCCAGAACGACAACGAGTCGGCTATGACGAAATACATCACCGACTACTCCAACTTCTGGAGCTACTACTATACCCTCCGGAAATACACCCTCTATGACTTCATCACCGGAAAAGACATCGATGTCAGCGTCAAGGAAATGATTGAATAACTCTGAATCAATGAATATGCGGAAGAACAACATATTCCTCACTTCGCTTCTGCTGTGCTGTCTGGCGTTTGTGGATTTTATTGATGCGGCCGCCCAACCTGTGGAAAGTTTCCGTGCCAGCACCAACATCACTCCGCAGGTCGAGAGTTTCCAGATTGCCAAGAGCGGAGACCTCACCCCATCACTATACACCGGGTCGATGACATATTCATTGCCTCTATATACCTACAGTGACCCTGATTTCAACATCCCTGTCTCGTTGGATTATAACTATGACGGTTACAAGGTTGCCAGAAGTTCCGGAACAGTCGGCCTCGGCTGGGCATTGAACTGCGGTGGTGTCATCACCAGAGAGATTCGTGGATTGAAAGATGAATATGTAAAAGAACACTATAATGGAGATGCCTATACCCAATATGGATACTATTGGGTGTACAAGAATCACGTTGGACTCAATAACCAGTTCAGCACAAACAGACCTCGAACCCCATATCTGGAAACGATCAGCACACCTGCGGAACTGGTACGTCACCTTAATGACGACCTATACGAGGATGTTCCAATAAGCACGTTTGGTGATTCTTATGAACTAACTCCAGATTTGTTTCATTTCAGTTTTGGTCCCTATAGTGGTGATTTTATGATGAACAATGACGGGACTCTTACATTGACCAGTCCGACTCATCCACAAGGGGAATTTGAGGTCATTGTAGAGACCACAACTGGTCTTGGAGGCATATCACTTAAATTCACGATCAAAACCGGGGATGGCTACGAATATATTTTCGGAGATTCCATCAACGCAAGAGAATATAACACAAGCGCTGTCATCAAGGACGAGTGTCCAGACGAGACCAGCACGGCGGGTGGCATAAGCGGCTGGACAGACACGGCGTGGAAACTAACAACGATAAAAGCGCCTAACGGGCGGACGGTCGTCTTCTCTTATAAGGACAGGCCGGTACTGACCCCTACGGTGACATATTCTTATTCAACTTACACACAATTAATCCCGACAAGCGAGTCTATGCCTACTCCCACCGATTCAATTCCAAGTTGGGAGAGGACAAATCTGAACTATGCCTACAGCCACCCGATTGAACATATCCGCATTTACGGTGTTAATGAATCAATCACAGAAACGGGAATCGCTTTTTCTTGGGCAAACAAAATAAGTGCGGAAGATGAAACCGCAGCCACGAACTACGAGAACGGAATGCTTGTGGCAAGCTACCTGAACGTGGCGCCACAGCACCCACACAACGTAAAGATTACATCTATAACTGTCAGGAATGTGGATAATGAGATTGTCCGGAGTCTCCACTTCGACCAAGCAAGCATAGGATTCTCATCCGGGCCAAGAAGGATGGTGCTGACAAGCGTCTTCGACTCTAAAAACGGACGATGGATTTTTGACTACGATGGAGGCAGCGGATCGCTGCCTGAGTTCGATTCAAGACGACACGACATCTGGGGGTTCTGGAGTCAGGCTTATTTTGATCCGAGGCGGCAGGTGTTCTGGAAAGATATGATACGGGACACGCCTGATTTTTCAGAGCGTCTCGACTTTCTCAAGTCTGGATCTCTAATTAAGATGACCTACCCGACAGGAGGCTGGTCTGAAATCACATACGAAAAGAACAAGGCGGAATATGCCCTGAACCGTAATCTACATAACTTGCCTCGACTTGAATACTTTTACAAAGAATGTGGCGGCATCCGTGTGAAAAGTATATTCAGCAGATCTTTCGATTCCGAAAACGGATTGAGACGTTCTTACGAATACAATGGCGGTGAGGTACTGTCTCTGCGTTGGACACGGTTCGAGACGAACTACTGGAAGCGTTGGGGATCAAAAGATCGGACATACTTAAAGGGTATATTCTACTCCAATGACGGGTTATCAAGCGGATCCTATGACAATATGATCGGATACCGCCAAGTAAAAGAGTCGTTCCCGGATGGCTCCTATAACATTCACAGGTTCAATGGCTATTATGAGTATCCTGACAGATTCCTTATGACAAGCCCGAATTGGTTGGATGCCGCCACAGCACCGGGGACTACGGACGTGTCAGCTACTGATGGCGGAATCAGTCTAATACCGCTGTTGATCTCCCCCGAACAGATTTACAGTGACTTCAGGGGTAAGGTCAAAAGTGTTGAGGAATATGACGGTGCAGGTCATCTACGAAAAAGAACAGACTATGGGTACACAACCTTGGCCGGTATGAGCGAGTACAGATTCTTCAATATGATGACCGGGTGGATGAGTTTCTTCCAGAACAGGTTCTATCCGAAATTGTCAGACATTAACGAGACGCGCTTCGAGGTTGCGAATGGTACGAACTCCGATATGTCTTTCCGGACTCATTATACGTATGACAGACAGACAGGGCAGATACTTGGCGAGGGTAGCGGGACACCTGACAAGTCCAACTACATAGAGTATGTTTATTGTTCCTCTAACCCGACCGCCAAGGATGCCTGCAACCTAAAGGCGGCGGTCTCAGATGTTATAGCAAGTGTATGGCAAAATGACAGCACTCTATATACTGGCAGATTTCATTTTGGCTATCAACCAAATATGAAAGGGATTCATCCTGTAAGCCTTACAGAGTATGTCCTTGACATTCCTTCTCCTTCATCTCCATCCGAAACAAACAGCAGAATAGAGACAACCAACGTCACATATAACAAACTTCTGCGTCCTACCAATGTGAATATGGAAGGGGATGCCTACATAAAATATGACTGGGACAGCTTCGGGAGGTATATAATCAGCAAAACCGTAAACAGCGATGAGGGAAAAACCGAATACGAATGGAAGGATCTTGTCGGTCTGACATACGTTAAAGACCCGACAGGACGGGTGACAAGGTATGAGTACAACGACAAAGGACGGCTGTCCGGAGTCAGGGATTCCGACAGCAGCCTTGTCGCCTCATACGACACTTATCTCAAGTCCGATGATGGCTCAATACAAAACCGGACAACAGCATATAGACATCTATCTGAAGACGGCAGTGTCAAGGTCGGGGATTCTAAATTTTATAACGGGCTCGGCTATCTCTATCAGACTATCTCAGAATGTGCGTCAGGAGATGGAGCAAACCTCATATTACCGGTAGAGTATGACTCTATGTTCAGACCAGATCTTAAGTCATACCTGCCATATCCTGGCAAATCAGGAATACGATACGCTGACAACAACGCTTCCACAAATCAATCTCAGTGGTACTTTAATAATTACTCCACCCTAAGAGCTTTCGTTGAAAGAACGTTTGAGACAGGAATGTCAGGACGCCCGCTGACAGAGCAAAAGGCTGGCGGGGTTTACCAAACCACCGGTAAGCGTGTACGGTTCTCATACTCTCTCAACGAGCCGTGCGACAGCGTATTCACTTTCATTTACAACTATCCGTCAACCTCTTCCGACCAACCGTCCATAACCTGCTCGGGAAGAAAAGCGGCGAGAACTCTGGCCATAATCACGGCCATCAATGAGGATAGCGACACAACACAGACATTCACGGATGCCGCCGGTCGTTTGATCCTGAAACGTCAACTTAATGACGGCAAACGTCACGACACATATCATATCTATGACCTCAAAGACTCACTTGTCTGTGTCTTACAACCGACAGGAAGCGACGGGCTGAGCGTAGGCAAGGTGATGCCATACAATGGAACATTCATCCAAGACAGTTGCTTCACCTGGCAATATGACGGGAAAGGACAACTGACATCCAGTCACGTGCCAGGTGCCGGAACGAAGAGTTATCTGTATGATCTGCGTGGCAGGGTCGTCTATAAGGATGACAGCAATATTGTCAGAGCAAGCGGAAACGGATGGTACTTCGTTTATGACAATCTCGATAGGGTGACGGAATCAGGCATAGGCATTAAAGCCTACAATAATTCTAACATCCTTAATGGATTGGCGGAAGGGTTTGACATAAAGACCTTCCTTTATCAAACCAAGGTCTTGAAAGAGTATGATTATTATTCTAAGAACGACACAAGCAAATATAACCTCGCCTCTTTCGAGCCTGTGGATGGTATTGTCTCTGCTGTGGATGTGTCTGACACACGCTGCGCCACAATGCTGTCTTCAGAAAAAGTGTTTGACGCACCGTATTATTACGCATCCGATGTGTATCCCGGCGGAACAACTATTTTAAGACTCGGAAACACCGACGGTTATATCCGGCGTACATACTGGTATGACAGGAAAGGCCGTATAATACAGAAACTTGAGACTACAAGCGACAACTGGACATCACGTTATTCGACCAGATATGATTTTACTGGCAATGTTGTAGCCACTATGGAGAAGCACATCTCCCCTTCGGGTCGGGCCGACAGCATCCTCATTGTCAACAATTATGACAGAAGAGGAAGGCTTGCATCCTATACAAGAACATTGAACGCAAATCCGCTTGACTCCGTCTTTTACTCATACGACTTTGCCGGACGAATCCAAAGCAAGAGAACAAGGAGCGCATCTTCAACAAGCCCTTCCGATCTTACCGAATCATACTCAAGAGATGTCCGTGGCTGGATGACGGGCATTACCGTCAACGATCTCAAGTTAGGACAGGTGTTTACTGAATCACTTGAGTATATGTCTCCGACTCTTACGGCCATACCTTTATTCAGCGGGAATATCTCTGAAGTGAAGATGACAGGCTATGGGCAGAGTGTTGTTCATAACACCTACAATTACGATCATATTGGACGGCTGCTTGGTAACAAAAGGTATGTTGATGGCAGCCCCACTCCTGTTGGAACAGAAACCGGTCTTAGATACGACCTGAACGGTAACATAAAGGAACTTACTCGTAATGACGGAAACTCCCATTACGCAATGCGGATGAGCCATACCGGAAACAGAATCAAGGAGTGTGCGATAGAGCCTGATGACCAAAGCGGTGTTTCCCAGACTTATTCCTGCTCATACGATTTTAACGGGAATATGACGAATATCTGCCGGTCAAATGACATCTGGTACAACATCCTTGACCTGCCGCATCATTCAGCGGGGAACACTTACAATTATTATTCGGACGGAACCAAGGCGGAAGTGTGCGACAGTTCCGATATGAGATTGATTTACAGAGGCAATTTCACATATAGGAAAGTCCAAATTCAAGGCGGAGGTGACTTTCTCTGGCTTGACAGTGTGAGATACCCTGACGGTCAGATCTTCTGTGGCCCGCAAGTTCCGACAAACAGCGATGCTGATTGCTGGTACATCAAAGATCACCTCGGCAACATCAGGGCTGTCTATTGCCTGAACTCCGAAGGGTCTATGCCTGTCATCGAAGTCAATGACTACCTTCCTTTCGGCGGTCGAATCCGGAACAATGCCTCCCCACAGTTTTCAGCAAACCGCTTCCGCTATGCCGGGAAGGAGGAGTACGACGATTTCGCCGTCACCGAAAGCCTGACTAATGCCGGCATAACCGCCAATGATTTCGGTGCCCGCTATTTGATTTCTTTTCTCGGATCGTGGACATCACCAGATCCCAAATCCGTCAAATATTTCCACTCTAGTCCATTCGCCTATTGCGCCAATAATCCTATCCTGCTTTTTGACAATGAAGGTGCGGACATTGTTATCGGCGGAAAAAACGACTCGTCAGTTACAATCAGAACTGATAAACTTGACATAGCGTTTTCATTGGAGAGTATTATTGACTGGGGTGGTAACTATACTATTGATGGCGCTAGTCAAATTTTAACTGCGGCACTTGATATTGCTGGATGCTTCGATCAAACAGGCACGGCGGACATTCTAAACGCTGGAATTCAATTCAGTGACGGACAATATCTCGATGGTATAATAAGTGTGGCCTCTGCTATACCATTTGTGGGTGATGCCGCAAAACTCACAAGAATAGGTAAAGATATAGATGCCATCAATGGAATTGTCAAAGCAGTCGATAAAGGTAGTACCAGCAAGACAAAGATGCTCAAGTTTACACGGAGAAACTTCAGGAAAAATCTAATACTGAAGACAGGTGTCAACCCCATTGGAATGGAAGCGCATCACTCTCTTCCTGTTAAACATTATCAAGAATTTAGTCGAATAGGTATTGATATACACAATCCCACATATGGGCAATGGATTGAGAAAAATGCACATAGGCAAAAAGCACTAGAGTATACCAAACGTTGGGATCGTTTTTTTGAAACCACACCCAATGCAACAAAAGAACAAGTTCTGTCTTTTAAAGAAATTGTATCCAGAGAAGTTTACGGATATTAATAGAAGCACACGATGTCACCAATATTTTATAAATTAGGAAGTCGAGCATATACGACTACATTTTCCGCAAGTCCAAACTTATTTAATAAAGCTCTTGAGGAAAATGATCATGGAGTGAATAGAGAGATTTGTGATAAACTTCTCTTCGGAGAGTTCGGTCATTATTCTTTTCCGATTGCTTTCCATCAATACGATGGCAAACGTTTGAGGGATGTTCTTGACACCGGATGGCCTCCATTGTACCTGATTTCAGATAAAATGAAGGATCTGCTTATTAATAATAACATTACAGGATGGAAATCCTATCCTATAGAATTATTTGACAAGAAAGATAGTCTTATTACGGGCTATAATGGTCTTTCAATCATAGGGAGAGGAGGCAAATATGATAAAGATTATGAACTTGGATATTTGGATGAAGAAAAAGAACACTTTGGAGCAAAGGTTAGAGGTGTCTACAATGTGGAAAATTGGGATGGCTCTGACATGTTCATTATGTGGTATAGAGAACTGATAGTAACAGAGCGAGTAGTAAAATTACTGAAAAAGAACAAGATAGACGCTATTGACTACCAGAGGTTATCCGATTATGTCGATTATGTCGGCGTGACAAGATTCTGACAATACAATTAGTTGAGATGAAGAGGCTTACGAAAATAATAATTATTATGTTTTCAGTCTTTGCAGCAATGGTTTGTGCCTTGAGTTTGGGAGGCATAATTTGGCGTGTGTGCTACAATCCGCTGAAGGAATCAGATTTGGGAAATCTTTTTCAATCTGTCGAGTCTTGCCGAAAGGACAAGTCGGAGGATCTAATCAAGATGAGCGTTCACGGAGAGTCTTATGATTTCTTCCGGTATCGGACAAAGGGCGTTGTCTTAGGGGAAGAATGCCCTCGCTTTGACAAGTTGTGGCATGGCAAGATGGCGAACGAAACGTGCTATGCCTCAAAATGGAGACCGACTCCGGTCTATAAAGAAGACAGCCTGCTGGTATTCTCTATGGCAAACACAAAAGTAGATGGAAGTCCATCCGAGTTGCAGAAAGAGATTATCCCGCTTTGCGGCTCTGCCGGAAGTGACTATAGTTATATCTCTTCCGAATCCAATGGTCATCACCTATTTGTTTACGAGCGAAAAAGTGGTCACCTTTACTACATAAGAATGAACGGGCTGGCAATGTAGCGACAATAGAGTCCTGCATGGCAGTAAGAAAACGTTTAGTCGGATTGTGGAATGATTAAAAGAATGCAATATTAAAGATTACAATGGCTATTATGCTGAGGAAAATATATGAATACTACATTTATAAAATCAGTTGGTTTTATAAGGAAAGGTTCAAGACAAAAGAACCATATTATTATTTCTATGCGGTTCTGTGCGTATTCTGGGCCATCAATAACATCATTCTTACTTTAATTTCCTTTGTCCTATTGGCGTGGAACATATCATTGGATAGAGGTTGGATGCGTGGTATTTCGGCCGTTGTTATTATCTCCGGTTATCTCTTGACGGCATCAGACAACCATTATCCGGAACTTGCTGAAAAATACGAAGATGAGAAACATAGTACGCTAAAAGGATGGTTGGTATTTTTGTCCTTGATAGGATCTTTCGCCATCTGGTGTATGTTGTGTTGGTTGCTCCATCGATAGACATAGATAATAAGAAAAAAGAAATGAAGAGAACGAACATATTAATATGGACACTTGGAATTGCTGTGGCGATTGTTGCGGCGGGAGGCGTAATTGAGCGTGTGCGCTACAATCCGTTTCGCACTCACAATAGCTTGGCAATTCTGCAATGTGCCCCGCCACAAAGGACATATTGGGAGGATTTGAGCAAGAACGTGCAAAAAGCGACTGTCTCAACTGTCATTAAGGAGGGCGGAATTGTGTCGCGTTTTGTGACGAGGAAGTTTGTGGCAGACGATAGCGAGCAGACGGATTCGCTGCTGAACGCACTGGTAAGACTGCCGGAAGACGCTGACAAAAAGAGTTATTACTTCCAGCTATTCAACAAGATCCTCCGTCAGGCAGACGGTGTCACCGCTGAAATGGTGGTAGAATATGCCAGACAGATGGTCCTGTCCGATGTGGATTATGTGATGGGTTACATACTTGATCACAAGGAGTATAACACTATTTACTCGGAAAAGATAGCAGAGAACATCTACTTTTCCGGAGAGGACTTAGATGACTCCTTAAAGATATTTGACAGCTTTAGTCTTGAAGTTAGGAAGAATTATGGTGGAGATCCCAAGCGGTTAAATGATTTCTGTACGACAATAAGAAATCGTATAGTAGGATTATGGAATGATTAAGAGACAGGACTGTAATAATGGAAATGAAAAGGATGTTGATGTCAATAGCGTTGCTTACGGGAATTATCCTGGTGGTTGGGCTTGGAGAGAGGCTCGACGAGGTGGTCGCTTTCGACAGCCTTTTCTATATTCAAGAAAGCGATACTTATGTCAGGGCTGAAAAGGCAGTTGACTCATCGGCTGTGTACCTGTACTTCTGTCAGGGGAAAGAGCCTGATGCTGATGACTGTGGAGATGTGGTAAGGATTTTCGGGAAACAATGCATAATAGATGCGGCCGTGATGAAGACGAAGCCAGAAAGGATTATGATTCAGGATGCCGGATACGGGAGCAGGGTGATAAGTCGTGGCGAGTATGATCTTCAATTAATAAGCACCGGATTATATTTCAGCCGTCAGGAGTTTGATGAGAATAAAGGGTTTTATTATCAGGCTTGGAAACCGGAAGAGATCGAAAGCTTCAGGGACTCGATGAAGGTGGCCTTCAGTCTTTACCGTGACTACACTAATTGCATAACATCGACGAACGGGAGTCTTTATGGACAATGCGTCAGGCCCGTGAAACGGACTGAGATCAAGCGATATCAGACATTAAGGCGTAACAAACGATAAGGCGGGAATGATGAAAGTGAACAAAAAGAGAATATTATACGGAGTGTGCGTTATCTTATTGGCGGTATTGATCAATTTTGGTTGCTCTGCCGATGAGGAGATCTTTCATATTCCCGGAAAAGAAATTTACATCAGCCGCTACCAGCCTTGGTTCGATGGTTACACATATCTTGTGTTCAGCAAGAAGGGAGTCTGCTATTCGCAAGATGATTGCCTACGCATAAGAAACGGAATGAATAAGTCATTGACTCTTCATTTCGACCAGAAAACAGAAGATGTTGTGTTTAATTCAAGTTTGACAGAGCGTATTGTGAAGAATGGTTTTTCAAGGAAGCCTATCAGCGAGGATGCTGTTTACTTGCAAGGTAGTCCTCAGGATATCGATGTCGTCAAGGATTCCATCTTTAAGTTTATGGTATTCAACCCCGGAATATTACCATTTCGGTTTCCTGAGTATTTCTCGGATATGGACTTTCCAAGCGATGCTTTTCATAAGAAACCGTTTACTATGTACAGTTATGCCTACGACGGCTGCATAGAGGAAATGATTCCTCAAAAAAGCGGAAGTGTATCATTAATACAATGGGAAATAGTTAAACATCAATTACTTAATAAGAAATAATAATTATTACAGATATGAAAAGAACGAAAATATCAATCGCAGGGATGCTTGGAATGGCTGTGATGATTGTGGCGGCTGGCTGTGGAGGTGGAAATAAGAATGGGGAGGCAAAGGACGGGAAACTTGCCTACACTCCTCAGTTCAACGAGGTTACGGTCATACGGCTGGAAAGGAAAGACTTCGCGCGTCAGCTGCTTTCGAATGGAAAGCTTGTGGCGGCGCGGAAAAGCGCCTTGCAGTTCGGGACAACCGGAACGATCGGCAGGATCAATGCCAGGAACGGTGAATATGTCAGGGCGGGCTCCGTCATCGCCACGGTTGACCGTCCGGATCTGAGGCTGTCGCTGGAGTCATCCAGACTCTCGCTCAGGAAAGCGGAACTCGATCTGTACGACTTCCTTGTCGGACAGGGCTATGCCGCCGGGGACACCGCCTCGGTGCCGTCCGCCCTGCTTGCCACGGCTAAGATGAAGTCCGGCTATTCCGCCGCCAAAAACAGTCTGGAACGGTCGTCCTACGAGATGGCCGGAACAGTCCTCAAGGCTCCGTTCGCCGGTCGTGTCGCCGACATCAAGCAGAAGCCGTTCGACCAGGCCACGTCCGGAACTTTCTGCACGATTGTGGATGACAGTGTGATGGAGGTGGATTTCTCGGTGATGGAATCGGAATATTCATTCCTCTCGGTCGGGCTTCCTGTGAGGGTACGTCCGTTCGCTGACGAGACAAAGGAATATTCAGGGAAAATCACCGCCGTCAACCCTTTGGTGGACACCAAGGGACAGATCTCCGTGACCGCCCAGGTCCGGAACGACGGTTCGCTGATTGACGGAATGAATGCCCGCATTATTGTGGAAAGGGTGATCCCAGGGCAGTTGGTTGTGCCTCGGAGCGCCGTTGTCATCAGGGACAACCTCGATGTCCTTTTCACCTGCTCGGATGACGACAAGGCTCATTGGACCTACGTCACTGTCCTTTACTCCAACGGAGAGTCTTTCGTGGTCGAGGCCAACAAGGACAGGAACGCCGAGCTGAAGGAAGGGGATCTGGTGATTGTCACCGGCAACCTCAATCTGGCGGACAATTCGGATGTCCTGATAAAACGGTAGGTGATGCTTAAGCATTTGATTGACCGCCCGATAACCGTTACGATGATCGCTCTTGTGGTCGTCGTGTTAGGCATTGTCAGCATCCGTCTGCTGCCGGTTTCCCTGATTCCTGACGTGGACATTCCGTACATCACCGTGCAGGCCACCTCGGCGGATCTCTCCGCCCGTGAGATGGAGGAGGGTGTGCTGAAGCCTCTGCGTCAGCAGCTTATCCAGATTGACGCTTTGGAGGATGTCGTCAGCGAGGCGAAGGATGGAAGCGGTACGATCCGGCTCTCGTTCAGTCACGGGTCGGACATCGACTATCTCTTCATCGAGGTCAACGAGAAGATTGACCGTTCGATGTCGTCGTTAGGGAACATCTCGCGTCCTAAGGTTCTGAAAGCCAGCGCCACCGACATCCCAGCCTTTTTTGTCAACATCACCTCGGTCGCCGGGGAGAATTCTCCGGTCGCTGAGCAAAACTCTCCGGCCGCTGGGAAGAATTCTTCGGTCGCTGAGCAAAACTCTCCGGTCGCTGAGCCTGTCGAAGCGCCCGGCGCGGGAGAGATCACATCGACAAGCTCAGCGACCGCGGAGTTGAACGACCTCTTCCCCGTAAGTGAGTCATTCTCGCAGATGAGCCGCTTTGTCCGGGACGTGATCAGCAAGCGCATCGAACAGCTCCCGGAAGTTGCGATGGTGGATGTCAGCGGCCTTGTGAACGATGAGATCCTCATCCTGCCTGACGAATCCAGACTTATTCAGATGGGGATGACGATGGCTGAGTTCGAGAATTGCGTGAACAGCTCGAACGTCCGCCTGGGAAGCCTCACGATCAGGGACGGGGAGTACCGCTACAACGTCAAGTTCGACTCCCGTGCCTCATCAGCCGAAGAAATCGCCAACCTCTGGTTCAAGAAAGACGGCCGTCTGCTGCAGGTCAAGGATGTGGCTGACGTGATCGTCCATCCGGCGAAACGTACAGGACTCGTCCGATCGAACGGAGAGGATGCCGTGTGCCTTGCCGTAATCAAGCAGAGCGAGGCCCGGATGTCTGATCTGAAGGACGCGATGAACCGTCTGATGTACAGTTTCAAAAAAGACTATCCTCAGTTGAGTTTCGAGATCACGAGAGACCAGACCCAGCTGCTGGAGTACACAATCAACAACCTTTTCCAGAACATCATCGTCGCCCTGCTCCTCGCGAGCGTCATCATATTCCTCTTTATGAGGGACTTCAGGTCACCGGCCCTTGTCATCCTGACGATGCCGCTGGCTCTTGTGGCCTCGATGCTATGCTTCTATGCTTTTGGTCTGACGCTTAACATAATCTCCCTTTCCGGCCTGCTTCTCGGAGTAGGAATGATGACTGACAACACCGTCATTTTGGTTGACAACATCACCGGCCGCTGGCAGAGGGAGGGCAACCTGCGCTCCGCCGTGCTCGAGGGCACGAAAGAGGTGAGGGGAGCGATGCTGAGTTCTGTGCTGACTACCTGCGCCGTGTTCGTGCCTTTGATCTTCCTTAGCGGCCTTGCCGGAGCGATGTTCTACGACCAGGCGATGTCCGTGACAATCGTGCTTCTGACCTCTTATTTGGTCACCATACTCGTTATCCCGGTCTATTACTATTGGTGGTTCAAAGGGTCTGACGGATTCCGTCCAAGCCCGCTTTTGGAGAAGATCAACTTTGACGAGCCGATCCGCCGCTGGGACGACGTTCTGATGGAGTGGTTCATTAGGCACAGACCGGTGGCGTGGGGTATCTTGGCGGTCTCGGTTGTAGGTCTGACATTATGTTTCGCCGGTATGCCCAAGACCCGGCTGCCGGAAATGACCCAGACGGACGCCATAATGAGAATCGACTGGAACGAACACATCTCCATCGAACAGAACACTCAGCGGGTCAAGGCTTTGGAAAGCGCTCTGGCCGGAAAGGCGGAACGGATGACGGCTCTTGTCGGGTCGCAGCAGTTCATCCTTGGCCACAGCGGTGACCAGGGCATTTCCGAAGCGTCGATCTACATTGACTGCAAGGATGCCCGAAGCCTGAAAAAAACTCAGGATGAACTGCGCGGCGTGATGGAGAATGAATATCCTGACGCGACATATTCATTCCAGTCCTCCGGCAACATATTCGATATGGTGTTCGCCAGTGACGAGGCTTCGCTGACGGCGCGTCTCCGCCCTGTGGGGACGAAGGAGGTTGAGGTCGGTCCGTTGAGGAGTACGCTTGAGGAGGTTCGTCAGGCGGTTCCGGGTGTCGCAGTGCCGGATCCTCCGGTCAAGACTGACGCTCTCTTTGTCGCTGATCCTGATCTGCTTGCGCTTTATGATGTGGGCTATTCCGAACTCGTGTCGGTCCTGAGGAACTCCCTCAATGAGAACCGTCTTTTCAGCATTGTCCAAGGTTCAGGCACCGTCCCGGTCGTGGTCGGGTCCAACTCCTCCGGGCTTGCCGATTTGATCCGGGGTGTGTTCATCGAGAAGAAGGGATCCAATGGCGAATTGTTCCGTGTTCCGGTCTCGGATCTGATGCGACAGACCTTTGCGGAGGATCTCAAGACGATCGTCGCCGGTTCTGAGGACTGCTACTATCCTTTGGATCTCGATGTCGCGTCCGATGATGTGAAACCTGTGATGGCGGCCGTGAGCGCCGCTGTCCGCAAGGACGGAGACTTCGAGGTTGGCTATTCGGGGTCGTATTTCTCCAACAGGCGGATGATCGATGAGATGATCATCATAATGCTCGTCGCCATAGCCCTGCTTTACCTCATCCTGGCCTCTCAGTTCGAGTCGCTTGTCCAGCCGCTCATCATCCTGGCCGAGGTTGTGGTCGATGTCTTTGTCGCCCTGCTTGTCCTGTGGATCTTCGGAGTCAGCATCAACCTGATGTCGATGATAGGACTGATCGTGATCACCGGTATTGTCATCAATGACTCCATCCTGAAGATCGATACCATCAACCGGATGCGTAAGGCCGGGGAAAGTCTTGAGCGGGCTGTCATCGACGCATCGTCGTTAAGGGTGAAGGCGATCATTATGACCTCGCTGACAACGATTTTAGCCGTTTGCCCGTTCCTGTCAAGGGGGAGTATGGGCGCGGATCTTCAGTACCCGATGTCTCTTGTGATCATCGCCGGTATGATTGTCGGCACGCTTGTCAGCCTGTTTGTGGTTCCAGCACTGTATTATTCGATCTACAATGGACGGAAGAGAAAATAGGATATCCCCATTCTCGGTCGTTCTGATTATGGTGGCGCTGTCCCTCGTCGGGCTGGCGGCGCTGCCGCGTCTTAACATCCAGTACACGCCGATGACGGAGGGACGCTCGGTCTCGGTGTCGTTCAACTACCGCGGGGCTTCGGCTGAAACAATTGAAAGTGAGGTGACTTCCAAGATAGAGGGCGTTCTTGCGGGAATCCGGAACGTCACGGATGTCTCCTCTGTCTCACGCAAGGGGTCCGGTTCCGTCTCGGTCAAGTTCCGAAAAGGCGTCGATATGGACGCAGCCCGCTTCGAGGTCGCCTCGGCGATCCGGAATGTCTATCCAAGCCTTCCCGCCGGTGTCTCCTATCCGGGAATATCCCGTTCCGGCGGAGGCCGGATCTCACGCATATCCTACCTTGTCAAAGGCGGAATACCGTCGTTGGAGATTTCCAACTATGTCAAGGAGAATGTCCTTGGCCAGTTGGCCGCCATCCGAGGGGTTGACAAGGTGAATGTCAATGGCGGTGTGCCTTTCCAGTGGGTGATAACTTTCGATGCGAACAAGGCCAATTCCCTAAGGATCACCGCAGACGAGATTGCGTCCGCTTTCAATAACTATTACCGCGAGGATGTCATAGGGATGACCGAGTCCGAGGACGGGATGGTGACGGTGCGTCTTAGGGAGGCTTCCGGCGAGGACTTCGGGGCTGTCCCGATAAAGAAAGTCGGAGAACGGGTCTATCATCTTCGCGATGTCGCGGACTGGCGCTACGAAGAGGCCTTGCCGTCTTACTATTACCGTGTCAACGGCTTGAACACCATCACCTTGTCGGTGGAGATAGCCTCGACAGCCAATCTGCTGACAGTGGCCTCGGCCGTCAAGGAGCGGATGGCGGAACTCCAGAAAGGCTTTCCTTCGGAGATCACCGCCAGCCTGGCCTACGATTCCTCTGAATATGTCAGCGAGGAACTTCATAAGATCTATGTCCGCACCGCTCTTTGCATCCTCATACTCCTGTTGTTCGTGTTCCTGATCAACAGGTCGTGGAGGTATATGTTGATCATAGTCTTCACGTTGGCTGTCAATGTGTTGTCGGCGTTGATGCTTTACAGTTTCGCCGGTCTTCAGATCCACATCTACACTCTGGCCGGAATCACTGTCTCGCTCGGGATAATCATCGACACGTCGATCGTGATGATCGACCACTATGCCCATTTCAAGGACCGGAAGGTCTTCCCGTCCATCCTCTCGGCGGCCGCCACGACTGTCGGAGCGCTGATGATGGTGCTTCTGCTGCCGGAAAAGGAGAAGGTTAACCTGGTGGATTTCATCTGGGTGATTGTCATAAACTTAGGGCTGTCGCTGCTGATTTCCTACCTCTTCATCCCGTCCCTGATGGAGTATATTCCTGTGAAATCCTCCGGCGCTTCGGCGCGCTCTCCACGCAAGGTGCGCCGCATCCTGCGTTGGAACAGGTTCTATGCCTCTTACATCGGTTGGGGAGTGCGGCATCGGTGGGTGTATATTCTCTTGTTCGTCGCCGCCTTCGGCATTCCGCTGTGCGTTCTTCCTGCCCGCCTGTCGGATTCCGAGAAGTCCCGGGCCGGAAGGTTCGACAAACTCATCGACAAGATCGTGACCTGGGGACCGTATGACCGTAACCGTGCCCTTGTCGATAAGATCGCAAGCTCCTCTTTCGGCTTGTTCTACAGGTCTTTGGACCGCTCCAACTTCTACCGCGAGCCGGAAAAGAAGCGTCTGATCATCAACGCCGGTATGCTTGAGGGGTGCACTGTCGGCCAGCTCAACGAGGTGGTCAAGTCGATGGAGAACTACCTGTCGAAGTTCGATGAGATCTCGGTCTTCACCACGTCAATATATTCCTACGACAACGCCGAGATTTCGGTGGAGTTCAAGCCTGAGTACGAGAATTCCAATTTCCCGGCTGTGCTGAAGTCGGAGGTGACAAGGATGGCGATCAATTTCGGAGGAGCGAACTGGAAGGTCTCCGGGGTCGATGACAACAACTTCAACAACAACATCGTCTCTTCCGGAAAGAGCGACCGCATCTCGCTAAAGGGGTATAACTATCAGGAACTTACCCGCTATGCGGAAATATTGCGGGACTATCTGTCCAAGAACCGCCGTGTGCGGGATACCGAGATCTGGTCGGGCGGATGGAGCGGCAGGCCTTCGATGGAGTTTGTACTTGACTACGATTTCGCCCACACGACGCT
>CAYZKZ010000001.1:0-69671 GCA_964479325.1 uncultured Muribaculaceae bacterium | reverse complement strand
GATGCTCAGCGGAATAGTCGTCAACGCCGGTATCTACCTTGTCACCACCTATCAGGGGCTGCTCAACGAGCGGCGGTCTCCGGGCCGGCCGGTGGTTCGACAGGCTCACCAACCGGCGAATACTCAGACTGCTCATCAACCGGCCGGTGTTCAGATGTCTCATCAACCGGCCGGTGTTCAGATGTCTCACCAACCGGCCGCTGTTCAGATGTCTCACCAGTCGGCCGCTGTTCAGGTGGCTCACCAACCGGTCGCTGTTCAGATGTCTCACCAGTCGGTCGCTGAGCTTGTCGAAGCGCCCGAAGCGTCCCTCTCCAACCGCCGCCGCATCCGCCTCTACGTCAAGTCCTACTCCCGCAAGATCACCCCGATCACCCTGACGATCATCTCCACCATCCTCGGACTCCTTCCGTTCCTCACCGACGGTCCGGAGGAAGTCTTCTGGTTCGACTTCGCCGTCGGCACCATCGCCGGAATGCTCTTCTCCATCATCGCCGTGATCTTCGTTCTCCCGGTCTTCTGCGTGAAAAAGTGACGGTTGAAAAACAGAACACCGATGCCGAAATTACTGGCCGGTGTTTTTGTTAAACAATGTGATTAACAAAAAAAGTGGCTTTAAACCGCCTCCGGGCGAACTTTTGGGCCACATCGCATTGCATTATTAGATATATTCACTACATTTGTGAATGTGCTAACGCATAAATAACACTTTTTAATCACATTGTTTAACTACACTTTTATCACTCAGATGAAGAAAGTCTTTATCTTGCTCGTCTCTTTGCTTTCCGCCGTGGCGGCTCTGGCTCAGACGACAGTAAAGGGCGTGGTTGTCGATTCTTCCAACCAGCCCCTCATCGGTGCAGGCGTCGTCCAAGTCGGAAAGGCCGCCAATGGAACAGTAAGTGACATTGACGGATCATTCACCTTGAATGTGCCGGCCACCGCCTCTCTTCAGGTTTCCTGCATAGGCTACACTACCAAGGTCGTGGCCGTTGAAGGCAAAACCCAGCTCACCATTGTCCTTGAGGAGAACACCGAACTTCTCAATGATGTCGTCGTCGTGGCTTTCGGTCAGATGAAAAAGGAAGCCTTCACCGGCTCGGCCGGAACGATGAAATCCGATGAACTGGCCAAAGTACAGGTTACCAACGCCGCCTC
Source organism: uncultured Muribaculaceae bacterium (assembly GCA_964479325.1). Taxonomy (GTDB): domain Bacteria; phylum Bacteroidota; class Bacteroidia; order Bacteroidales; family UBA932; genus Cryptobacteroides. The sequence goes on along the minus strand of CAYZKZ010000001.1, from coordinate 68,513 downwards.
TGCCCTTGCAGGACGCGTGGCCGGTCTTCAGGTCAACAACTCGTCCTCACAGCTTGGATCCTCGCCGACCATTACCATCCGCGGCGTCAGCTCCATCTCGTCAGGCACTGAACCTCTCATCGTTGTTGACGGAATGCCTTTTGACGGCGATCTGAGCCTTATCAACACCAATGACATCGAGTCTATGACCGTCTTGAAGGACGCTGCCTCCAACGCCCTTTACGGAGCCCGCGGAGCCAACGGAGTGATTATGATCACGACCAAGAAGGCAGCGACATCGGATGCGAAGATCACCTTCGACGCCAAGTGGGGCGTGAACCAGAAGGGACTGAGGAACTACAAGACAACCAATGCGAAAGAGTTCTTCGAGACCTATTATAATATGCTCTACAACACCTACATCAAGGAGGAGGGAGCGACGGCCGAGTCCGCCCACAAGAAGGCGAACGCCGGTCTTTACGATTCTGGTATCGGTCCTGGCTACGTTCCTTACACCGTGCCTACGGGACAGGATTTCATCCTTGCCGGCGGCAAGATGAACCCTGAGGCTGTGGAAGGAGCGTTCCACAATTTCAACGGCAACACTTATTGGATTCAGGCGGACGACTGGGAGAAGGAAGGACTGAGGTCCGGTTTCCGTCAGGAGTACAACCTCAGCGCCTCCGGCCGCACCGACAGGATCAACATCTACGGATCTCTCGGCTATCTCGACCAGGAGGGTATTCAGGAAGGATCGTCCCAGACCCGTCTTACCGCCCGTCTGAAGGCGGACTACCAGGCCAAGAAATGGCTGAAGGTCGGTGGTAATTTCAACTACACCAAGTACGAGTACGCCCAGACCTCCGAGGGAACCATCGGGACCGGAACCATCTGGAGCATCATCAAGTGCCAGGCCCCTATCTATCCGGTTTACATCCGTGACGCCAACGGCAACATTATGACCGACACCTACGGCCGCCAGGTCTATGACTTCGCCAACAGCCAGCTGGGTGACCTCAGCCGCGCCGGAGGCACCGGAGGCAATGCGATCTTCACAAACAAGTACCGCGTCTCCAAGACAACCGGTAACTCATTCATCGCGAGCGGCTACGCCGACATCAAACTCTTCCCTGACCTCACCCTCACGATCAACGGCAACGCCTACGACTATGACCGCAGAGGCCTCTACACGGAAGATCCTTACACCGACGTTTACACATCGGGATCCAACAACGGCTACCTCTCAAAGTCGTCCTACCGCACGTTCTCTTACAACGCCCAGCAGCTCCTCAACTACCATAAGGTGATAAACAACACTCACGACATCAGCGTGATGCTCGGACACGAGTACTACAACTACCTTTATGAATATCTCGGAGCGTCCGGCTACAACTTCGGAATTGACGGAGCCACCGAACTGTCACAGCTGCTGAACAAGAACGGTGACCCTGACTCACACTCCACAGCCTACAACAACGAGGGATTCTTCTTCCGCGGAATGTACAGCTACGCCGACAAGTACTACGGCTCTCTGTCCTTCCGCCGCGACGCTTCGTCTCGTTTCGACAAGGACTACCGCTGGGGTAACTTCTGGTCGGCCGGAGCCGCCTGGATTCTCTCCAAGGAAGACTTCTTCAATGTCAGCTGGGTTGATGAACTCAAGCTCAAGGCCTCCGTCGGAAGCCAGGGTAACGACAACATCGGTAATTTCCTTTATTCAGACTCCTACAAGATCGTCAACAACAACAACTCCGTCGCCTACCAGTGGTACCAGAAAGGAACCAAGGACATCACCTGGGAGACCAACACCAACTTCAACACCGGAATCGAGTTCGGCGTTCTTGGCGGCCGCCTCAGTGGAAGTCTCGACTACTTCTACCGCAAGACCACGGATATGCTCTTCACTCTCAGCACTCCTCCTTCAGTCGGCTACACAAGCTACTGCCTGAATATGGGTGATATGCGCAACTCCGGTCTGGAACTTGTCCTCAGCGCCGACATCATCAGAACCAAGGACATCTCTTGGAGCGCCGACTTCAACATCTCGCACATCAGCAACAAGGTCCTCAGCCTGCCTGACGAGATCAAGACCACCGAGGTCGAGGGCTATCACGGCTATGTGAACGACGATCCTTCTTTCGTCTCCAAGTACAAGTACTTCGTGGCCGAGGGACAGTCCCTCTACACCTGGTACCTGCCTAAGTACGCCGGAGTCGATCAGGAGACCGGAGAGGCTCTGTTCTACAAGGATGTGACCGACGAGGCCACCGGCGAGGTGACAAGAACCACCACCAAGAACCAGAGCGATGCGACTGAATATCTCTGCGGCGACGCTCTGCCTAAGTTCCAGGGAGGTCTCTCAACCTCATTCAGGTACAAGAACTTCGATTTGTCCTTACAGGCGACATTCCAGCTCGGCGGAAAGGGCTATGACTATGTTTATCAGGTTCTTATGCATTCGGGCGGACAGACCGGAACAACTTGGCACAAGGATATGCTGAACGCCTGGACAGAGACGAACAATTCGGATGTCCCTGCTCTGCGCTATTCCAACACCTACAGCCAGTCACCTCGTTCCGACAGGTTCCTCACAAGCACGAGCTACCTTAGCCTTCAGAACGTGAACTTCGGTTACACAATCCCTTCCAAGCTGACACAGAAATTCGGAGTCTCCTCCCTCAGGGTATATTTCTCGGGTGAGAATCTTGGATTCATCTCCGCCAGAAGAGGATTCGACCCTCGTTATGCGATCGGAGGCTACACCAACTCAGAGCTTTATTCACCGATCCGCACACTGTCAGGCGGTGTAACCATAACTTTCTAATATTAAATCAATAGAGAAAAATGAAAATCAGAATAGCATTAGCTTCGTCCGTAGCGGCATTGGTCTGCCTCTCGTCTTGTATGGAAGAGGTCCTGCCTACAGAGACTGTGCTTTCCAGCCAGATCGGTCAGTCATCGTCCGCCCTTGACGGAATGGTGAACTCCATCTACACCAATATGGTGGGCTACAAGAATAGTGACGGTGGCATCGAGACGATCTCTTATGGCAGTATGCGCGTGCAGCTTGAGCACTCCACGACTATGATGGTCTGCCCAGGCTACAATGGATTCAACACGATGGGAGCCTGGACTCAGGGAGCCGTCTCCGCAAGCGGCTCAAACCGCGGTATTTACCCGTCGTACCTTTACTATGCCTACATCAAGACGGTCAACGACGTGATCGGAATGATCGATGTTGAGAACGCCACCGGCGAGATGCTCGTCGATCTTGGAATCTGCTACGCCTACAGGGCATTGTACTATATGGATCTGGTTCAGATTATGGAGTACAAGAAGCCTGTTGACACAAGGTACACATTCGTGGATCCAAAGAGCGATCTCAGCAATCTCGGAGTTCCGATTGTCACTGAAAAGACCACATCCCAGGATGCCTCGAACAACCCTCGCGCGACCGTGGATGAGGTCTATGACCTGATCCTTTCCGATCTGGCCCTGGCCGAGAAATATCTCACCGGTTACACAAGAAGTGACAAGGTCGAGCCGAACCTCGCTGTTGTCTATGGACTCTACGCCCGCGCCTACACAAACCTGGCGTCACGTACCGAGCGCGCGGCCAAATACACATCGAAGGCGGAGTACTGGAAGCAGGCAGGTGAATATGCCGAAAAGGCCATCTCCCAGTCCGGATGCACACCTCTCACCGAGGCTCAGTGGACAGATCCAAAGACTGGCTTCAACAACCGCAATTCTCAGAATTCCTGGATGTTGGCCACGCACATCGACCCGAACAACACCACCGCCGCGACCGACGGATCGTTCGTCTTCGCTATGATTATGGGAACGGAGACAACGTTCTCATCATACGGATGGCGTGTGGGTCGTGGTCTTGACAGGGCCGCCTACGAGAGGCTTTCGGACAATGACTGGCGTAAGAAATCCTGGCTTGGTCCGGAGTTCTTCTACGAGTCTAAGAATCAGAAGGCCGGTGGCGAGTACCTGATCGAGAAGGACGCAAGCGGCAACCTCATCAACAACAAGTGGGCTCTCGCCGGTAACAACAAGAGCACCGACCAGAGCGAATGGAGCGACGACGCAGGCAAGTACCAGTTCAGCAGCTCCGCGTCTTGGGTGCGTTCGCGCATCAACACGAGCTACGGATTCAAGGCTTGGCCTTGGCTCTATGTCAACCTTAAGTTCCGTCCTAACGAGGGTAACTACGACACCTACGAGGTGGGTGGAGCGACCGACTTTCCGATTATGCGTGTGGAGGAGATGTACTTCATCAAGGCTGAGGCCGAGCTGAACACGACAGGTGTCTCAGCCGCAAAGGCTACCCTTGAGGGCCTCATCAAGACCCGCAACAGCACCTACACCTGCGCCGCCTCGACGAAGAAGGATGTCTATGAGGAACTTATGTTCCAGAAAGGCATCGAGTTCTGGGGTGAGGGCATCAACTACTTCGACAACAAGCGTCTTGAGACCGGATGCCATCGCTGGTATCCTGGCGCGAGTGTCGAGAGAGCCGCCCACGCGATTGATATGAACCGTATTCATCCAGGTTGGACTCCAGGTTTCAACAACGCGGAGCTCAACGGCAACAGGGCTGTCTATGATTTCAACAATCCTTACACGACTTACAGCACCTACACTACCGCCCTCCGCACCAACGACGAGATCGCAAGCCACTACGGTGAGGCCATTGAGGTCGAGGGTCACAAGTTCTTTGACACTGAAAAGTTTGAATAATGTAACGGCCCCGTCCGCGGGGCCGGCAAAAAGAGACTACAATGAAATCATTTAAAACAATATTCGCATCCTTCGCCGCTCTGTCCGTCCTTGCCACGGCCGTGTCCTGCAAAGATGAGAACGGAACTTCAGGTTCGAGCTCAGAGTGCTATTTCTTTCAGGAGGCGTTCTCCTTCAATGTCACATCAAATCCTGAGATTGAGATTCCGGTTGTCCGCCTTGGCACTTCCGGTGATGTGACTGTGAATGTGGAGACCACCGGAGCCTCCATATTCAATGTCCCGTCTCAGGTGACGATCAAGGACGGCGACAGGGTCGGCAATCTTGTTGTCACTTATGACGAGGCCAACCTTGAGTACAATGAGGTTTATGAGCTGAGCCTCTCCATCAACGGCTACTCTTCCCTTTTCGGCTACGGAAAGGCTGTCGCCACCATCGAGTACCCGACGTCTTACTACGAGTATGGCAAGGGAACCATTGAGGAAGGCTGGTGGGGTGAGCAGGAGGACAAGGTTATGTACGCCCGCGACTATGCCAAGAATGTCCTTCAGTGCTACCTTCCTGACTGCTGGGGTCACGACACTGGAGCCAGCTACGATGTCCAGAACTACTATTTCTACTGGAACACCGAGACCAACAAGGTCTATGTCCCTCTCCAGTATATGGGAACAACCGGCAGTTCTGACAAGGTGAAATGGAACATCGCCGACCGCGGCGTTCTCGCTTGTATGTTCGGAGGCCCTAACCACAAGGAGGGAAGCTCCGCTTGGATGAGCTATGTGGACAACTGGTACAAGGAATCCGGTCTGACGCAGCCTTACTACGATCCGGCCAAGAAGACGTTCTACCTTTCCGACACGGCTGCGGTTGACCCTGCCACCGGCAATGTTGTCTATGGCTCGGCAGGCACGTTCGACGTTTTCAAACTCACTGAATAGCCCTTGCTCAAGGTGACCGCCCGCCAGTCTTTGATAAGCTGCGGTCACATTGTTAAATCCCAAGAGGGTGGCCAAACGAATTTTTGGCCACCCTCTTTGAATTTTCTACCCCTGCGGACTGGGGTGTTTCGCCCCTTCGGTGCGGTTCCTGCGGGATTTATGTTTCTCCTGTGTCTGTCGGCCGTGGCGTTCAGCCTTGATCAATCGACCCGTGGAGGATAGCGACGGTTTCTTCAAGGGTGTAAGCCTGATAGCGCTGTTTGGCTTCGGTGTAGCGGGTGTTGATCTTCATAAACGGCTCCCAGATGTCGTAGAAGGGGCCTGGAAAAGAGATTTTCATCACTTTGCCGTCCCGATCCACCGCGGAACAACTGTTGGTGCCCGTGAGCGGACTCCCCGCGAAGAAGTACGTCAAGGCCTCAACCTCGCCGTCTTTTATTATCACAGCCTTCTCACAGGCTTTCCACCATTCGATATAGACTCCGAGGGTGGCCGAGTCCAGACCCGATGTCCCGGAGTACGCAAGGTTGTTCTGAAACGGTGTCGGAGTCAGGAACATCCTGCTGTCCGAAAGTATTCGTCCGCTGTTCTCGTGGAGAAAAAACGCCTCCTTAAGGAACAGAACCTGCCAGGCGTTGTCCTCTTTTGATTTCTCTTTTGAATGCCTCTTGGTCTGAAAGTACACTCCGGAGTCATCCAGTCTCAGATCGTCCGTCCGGATTACATCCGGCTGGACGCTTTTCGGGAAGCATTCAAGGACATAGCCGTTTGTTAGCACGATCTTTCCTTCCGGCATAACTAAATTTTCATTCGCCATAGTCTTTGGTTTTAGGTAATACCACCCTCTTTCCGAATTGTCAACCAAATCCGTGAATATTTTTTTATTTGCCGTGGCGCTTAAGTCACGCATAATGAATGTCTTAAGCCTTGTCCTGGTGCCGGATTTCAGACCAGGACAAGGCGTTTCTGCTTGTTAATCAGCGTGTTATCCGCCACGGAATGCAGCGAAAGTTTCCAATCCGACCGCCTTTCACGCCACAATCGTGAATGCACCAAAAAGTATGGGAGTTTGAGGATTTTTCCTTTGCAACATCTTCCGGGACGGAGGTTCGAATTGCCAATTCTCGGAGGGTTGTCGTGGAGGTTGAGGCTATTTCATCGCCTACGGAATTGCACCGGGAGATTTCTTAATTAATTGATAACAAATAAATTACCTTTAGCAAATGCTATTCCGACCGCAAATCTGTCAGTGGAAACGAGCGTTTTCGGCTTTTTGGGGGCACGGAATTGCATCGGAGCGTGCGTCAGAGGTGGCCAGAGAACTGGGTGGAGCGCAATTCTGTGCGTTGCCTCAAGGAACAGAAATTAGTCAACTCGTATATAGTTCCCATATTTTTTTTCGACGAAATGGTTGCCTTTTACGCCCGATCACGGTATTAGGGATGTGAACAAAAATTTGACTTATGAATATTCCATACTTACGAAAGAACACTAAGCTGGCCCCGGCTACGGCGGTCGGAAGCACGGGAATATTCTTATAAAGAAATAGTTGGCGATGATTGAACGAATAGTTTTGAACATTCCGCATTCCTCCGCGGAGTTTCCGGAGGGGTGCAAGAAACGTTGGGAGGATGGCGTGGATGAGCATATCCGTCGTTGGACGGACTGGGAAACGGATCGCTTGTTCGGTGACGCTTCGCTGGCGGATCCCAGAATCCGGCCGGTGGTCTTCCCGTGGTCAAGGTTCTTCTGTGATGTGGAACGGCTTGAGAACGACCCGCTTGAGAGCATCGGGCAAGGAATAGTATATTCAGAATTCGGGGGAGTCCGGCGCAGTCTGACATCCGAGGAGAGAGATGACATATTCATAAGATACTATCTTGAGCATCTGGAAGCTGTGGTTCGGGAGTTGTCGCCCTCCTCTTTTTTGATTGATTGTCACTCGTTTCCGGAGGATCTTTCCGATGTGGAGGTGTGTGTCGGCGTGAACGATGACTGGAACCGTCCGGATGAGTCTTTGTTGGGGAAGGTGTTGCGGCTTTTCGAGGAGAGTGGTTATGCGACGGCGCTCAATTCGCCATATTCAAATTCCTACAGTCCTTGGACTGCCTTTAAATATTCCGCTATGATGATTGAGCTGAACAAATCGACCTATCTCCGCGCCGACGGTTCTGTGGATTCTGTGAAGTCGGAGAGGTTGAAGTCGGTGATCGGCAGGGTGTATGAATTAATTTTGAACGAAGGGGAAGTTTTTCCGCCTCAATGGTTGCTCTATCAGCTGGATGGCGATAATTATGATGTATAACAGATTTGAACTATGGACATTTCAATGTTAAGAATGAAACCTAAGACAACCCCAGCCCCTGCCGCCTTGGCCGAGGAAGCGAATGCCGCCAATGAATATGCTCGCCCGGCTGGCAAGGGTGGACGAACCGCTGAAGGCGCTGATGCTGAGGCGTTTATTAAGAATATTCCCTTCCTCGTCGAGAATCGGGATCGCATCGGCTTGATGGCAGGTTTTTCGGCGCTGCCGGTGCCGCTGCCCGTTTATGGCGTATGCCGCCGGATCACGGTATGCGCTCTGTCGATGCTGTGGCGCAATCCGGAAAGCGGTTTCGTCCGCAAATGCTCCTGCGGCGCCGACGCGTTCGTATATTCCCTTTCCATTGATCCGCTTTCCGCCGTTGCCCGCGTCTCGGCCTACTGTCCTGACTGCCGCAAACATATCACCTTTGAAACTCCGCTTACCGATGAACCGAAGGATCAGCCGCGCGGCTAAAGCCGCTGTCGCCGCAGAAGAAATGGAACGTCTGCGGACTGTCCGGAATGAATATCTCCGTGAAGTCCTTGCCGAGGTGTCGGAGCATAAAGGTAAGTACATTAACGATGATAGACTCTACACGATTGAGATCCCTACCTGTAGTTCCGGCTCGTCAGTCTCCGGAACGATGTTTTTCCCGATAGGCGCTATGCTGGAGTGCTGGGAGAACTGTCCGGAGTTCAGACTGGCCAACGGATCGTACATCATTCATTGGTCGGGAGGCCTCTCCGGTCTGGCCATCGGAGAGTCGTACAATCCGCTCACTGGTGAGATTAAGCCATTCAGTACAAGTAAGGAGAGTCCTCTTCCCTGGTCCGGTCTTGCCTTGGCGAGCGCTCCCTACAGGAATAAGGCCGCCCGCCTCATCTCCGCCGGTGTGGTCCCTGAATCTCCTGCCGTCATCCGTCCCATTTCCGAGGAAGTCAAAATCTGTGGGAAACCGCTTTCGGATTAGTTAAGGTATATTCATCGAAACGCTTGATGCTTATTATAATTTGATTGAGAATTATGTTCAACGAGTCGTTGCAAGCCCATCCTTTGCTGGATGTGTACGAGAGCCTGAAGGCCGAGCCGTTTGGAGAGACTCCTGATTTTCCCGTCCCCGACGGGTTTGATGAGATTGTGATAACGTACGACGGCCGCGAGAGGATGAAACTCCCGATCCCTGTCCGCAAAGACGGGAAATGCTGCCTACTGGAGACTGACGGAAGCGGCAAGGTGCTGTCTGTGTGCGAGTATGACCTGCTATTCCGAGAGCCATTCGTGGAGTGGGTCAATTATATTGCCATCAAAGACGGCAAGTATGGCATCCTGGATATTAATGGCCGTGAGGTCGTGCCTTGCGTTATGGACGCGATCTACGAAAGGCAAGACCCCGACGGCATCCTCCCGCTTGAGAAAGACGGCCTCTTGGGCATCTACGCCGACAGTGAGGACTACATCTTTCCCCGCTTCGACGAGCTTGAGATCCTAAGCGAGGACTACCTCCGTGTCCGCCTCGGCGACGAGTGGGGCTGGCTCGCAGCCGACGGCTCCCTGACCACCGACAAGTCCAAAGCCTTCTACGGCAGCTGGTACGATGCGGGGAAATAGCGGAGGCGGCGATTCGTAAGAACCGCACTTAATATATTCAATGATTTTTGAGTGCTGGGTGTTTCTTTGTTGCGAGTTCTCTTTTTTTTGTATAACTTGCCGAAGCATAATGTGCAATTGGCGTACGGAAATATGATTGAACAGGTTATAATTAAAAACTACAAGTCGATCAAAGACTTGACGTTGCCTTTAAATAAATTGAATGTCTTGATAGGGTCGAACGGGGCAGGCAAAAGTAATTTTATCTCATTCTTTGAGCAGACGAAGGCCATATACGAGCAGCGATTCGGCAGTTATACATTAGCAAAAGGTGGAATGGATAATTTGTTGTATAGGGGAAGAAAGAATTCTTCATCTATTCAAGGATTGCTTGACTTTGACAATACTAACGCCTTTTTCTATGAGGTTCGGCCTATGCAGTCCAATAAGGGTTACATAGAAGTGACTGGAGATTATTTTAATTACCATCATTCTGACAAGAAGGATTATCATAATTGGAATATTACTCTATGGGACAAGGCTGTTGAGGAATCCTCTTTGGCCAATAACACAAGATGGAGAGCCTCGTATTTAAAAAAGTACCTAAGCAGTTTTACCGTATATCATTTTCACGATACAAGCGCAAACTCTCCGATGCGCGGGGAATGCAATATAAATGACAATTCCTGTTTGCGGGATAATGGCTCAAATCTGGCGGCCTGTCTCTATTCCTTGATGCTGAATAATGAAAGGTCTTTTCGTCTTATTGAGGGGGTAGTAAGATCCATCGCCCCTTATTTCAAAGGCTTTAAGTTGCGTCACGATGCTAATAACAGGGAGGCCATACGTTTGGAATGGGAGGAAAATGACACGGATATGTACCTTAACGGGTATAGTTTTTCGGATGGAACTTTACGTTTTATCGCTTTGACCACATTGCTTCTTCAGCCGAATCCTCCGGAGGTGATCATTATTGATGAGCCTGAATTAGGTTTGCATCCCGCTGCGATCAATAAACTGGCGGAACTTGCCAAGAGAGCCTCTTGCAAAAGTCAGGTCATTATGTCCACTCAGTCTGCCAATCTGTTGAATTGCTTTGATGTCGAGGATGTTATCGTGGTTGACCGCACGGAGGGTCAATCAGTCTTTAGGCATTTGTCTTCTGAGGAATTGGGGGAATGGCTTGATGACTACAATATGTCCCTCAGTGATCTTTGGGAGAAGAATATGATAGGAGGGCAGTTATGAAGCGGGTGATTATTGTTGTCGAGGGACAGACTGAGCAAGAGTTTGTCAATAGTCTGTTGGCTCCATATCTTCGTGGCTTTGGCATATTAAATGCCACCCCTGTGTTGATTCGAACCAGCAGGAGTGGCCACGGTGGAATGATTAATTACCAACATTTCGCCAATACGGTGAAAATGCAGTTGCGATCTTCTAAAACTGATTTTGTCGTAACGTCTTTCATCGACTTCTTCAGGCTCCCGAACACTATGCCTGAATATGATAAATCTATGTCTGAGTCTGATGATGTACGACGTGTTGAGGCCTTGGAGGCGGCGATGAACAAAGACATCTCGGACGGTAGGTTTTTCTCTTATGTGCAGTTGCACGAGTTTGAGGCTCTATTGTTCTCTGACAATAGGGGTTTTGAATCATATTTTCCCGAAAAAGTGTTCAGGCAGACATTAGACATAATCGCTCGTTATGAGAACCCGGAAGATATTAATTCATCTCCAGAAGGAGCGCCTTCCAAACGCCTGCTAAGAATCACTCCTGAATATAATAAAGTTTTGGAAGGTAATCTTGTCGCATTAGAGATCGGCTTTGAGACAATCTTGAACAAATGCCCTCGCTTTGCCGCTTGGGTACATCGCATAATCGAGAAGTGTGGATAGGCGGCATCATTTAAACGAAAGTGCGATGAAAGAGATAGATAGGAGATTAATAGACACTGTCCGCCGTTATGTGGCTTCAGGGATAGAACAACAGGTGGATTACGACAAGTTCTACCTGTATTCGCTTATCACGCACTCCACAGCCATTGAAGGTTCGACGGTCTCGGAGATCGAGAACCAACTCCTGTTTGACGTGGGAATTTTCGCGAAGGGAAAAAGCCTTACGGAACATCCGTTGTCACCAAAGATGAAAAAGGTGAATATATTCAGGCATTGATCGACAGCGGGGAAAATGATGACAGCACCATCATTCAGGATGTTATGCTGTCTCAGCCCATCTCCAATCTCGAAACACGTATTTCGCAGTATCAGACGACAGTCGGTGGTGTATGATGATGTTAAGCGCAGGATGTATAGTCCTGAAAAAATGGTCTTGTTTGTTTTCGACATTACTGAATGACCACTTTTTTCTGGATAACACAGCGATCGTTAAGCGTAAGATTCAGATAGTCTATTATATCTGTATCTCTGCCATTCCGTTTGCCCCGGCAGCCTTTCGTAAATGCCTTATTTGTAAGGTTCTGCGTTTCACAGCCATTGTCGCTCTTGTTAGAATCCTGAATTGCGCAAAGAGAAGATGCAAGTACTTGACTGCTTGTTCTTCTGATCAGGCTTTTTCCGTGTAATCTCCTATTTCGCAAAGGTCTCTTTTCGCTCGTTCTGACAGAATATATTCACCCGTTTTTCGCCCTCCATCCGCTCCTCATCTCCTCAATGAAACTTTTTTCATCAAATCCAACCACGTCAGGGCTGCTGTCCCCTTCATCTATGGCGGAGCGTAGTGCCGCCAACTGCATCTCGTCTTCCTCAAGCCGTCGCAATGCCGCGCGTATCACCTCGCTGGCATTATTGTAGCGCCCACCAGCGATGTTTGTCTGGATGAATTCATCATAATGCGGCCCTAATGCCACTGTTACTCTCCTTGCCATTTTCTGAAGTTTTTTAAGGAGAAATTAGGAATATTCCTTACATCGGCAAAGCTCTTGGTCGGTTTTTGCTTTGCCTATCGTCCCCGTCCTCTCATTTCATCTCCTAGTTTCAGTCTAAATCATCCATATCAAAGTATCCCCATAAGGGGCTGTGCTTGTTGACCAAAGGGTGGTGATTTAGGATGACCTGTCGCGGGGGTGTCTGTCAGTAGGTCTGGCGGAAGTCTGTCCCTATAATTCCTCCGATTCGGGATCGATGCCGGAATCGTCGTCGGATGAGGAGGTTGAGGCTGAGCCGGAGCCGGAGGCGGCTGCCGCGCGGCGGGCCTCATCGAATTTGGACCTCATCGTGGGGTTGCCGTGGGTGAGACGCTTGATGGTGAGGTTGTCGGCTTTCTCGTTGGCGAGGCGGAGGTTGTTCTCCGAGCCGATCAGGGCATCCTTGATCTTCTGGAGGTGCTGGATGGACTTGTCGATCTCATCGATGGCGGTCTTGAACTTGTCGCTTGCGAGACGGTAGTTGCGGCCGAATGCGTCCTTGAAGGCGGACAGTTTGGACTCGAAGTTCGTCACGTCAATGCTCTGGTCGCGGGCGATGGCCAGCTCTCGCTTGTAGGCGACCGTGTTCTTTGCGGCGTTCACGAGGAGGGTGATCATAGCCTTGAAGAACTGAGGACGGATGACATACATCTTCGGATAGCGGTATGAAACATCCACTATGCCGTTGTTGTAGAGTTCGTTGTCCGGCTCCAGAAGGGACACCAAGACGGCATATTCACAGCCCTTGGCGTTGCGGTCGGAGTCGAGCTTGCGGAAGAAGTCCTCGTTCTTGTGCTTGCTGGCGGTCTCGTCCATCTCGTTCTTCATCTCGAACATTATGGAAATATATTCGATTCCATCCTCGTAGTCACGGAATATGAAGTCTCCCTTGCTGCCGCCGGATGCGTCGTTATCCTTCTCAAAATATGCTTTCGGGAGCAGGGCGCGCATCTCGCCGTTGAATATAGTGCTGCAGTGCGCCTCCAGCGTCTCACCTACCATCTTGGTCGAAAGGCGAGTTTTGAAGTCCTTCAAGCGCTCAACCTCCTCATTGGCAAGGCGTAGGCGGGACTCATAGTCCTCTTTCAGGCCGCTTTCGCGAACGGCGGCCTCAGACTTGAGAACTTGGATTTTGCCCTCAAACTCGCTTTGGATGCTTTTCTCCCGTAGTGTGGCTTCCGAGGCGGCGAGCCTGGCCTGCGACTTCAGCTCTAAGATCTCGGCATCTTTGGCCTGGGCCGATTCCTTGGCCTGCTGGCGCTCTTTCAGAATCGCTATCTCGTTAGCTTTCGCGCTTTGGTCCAATGATGCCTTCAATGATGCGATCTCCTCGTCCTTCTTGGTCACTGCGGCGTTGACAACCAACTCTTGCTTTTCGTCCATAGCGGTTATCTGCTCCTTCAGACGCAGGATCTCACTTTCTTTCTCTCCGATAACCTTGTCCTTCGCTGACAGCTCTGACTGATGGATTTGGCCTGCCTGCGCGTCGCGGGCTCGCTGTTCCGCCTCTTGCTGCCGGTGAAGTTCCTCGATCCGGCGTGACACCTCGGAGTCGAACTCCTTTCCTCTGACCTGTGAAACTATGGAAGCGTAGTCAGCTTCATCCACGGAAAAAATGGTTCCGCACTTAGGACATTTTAATTCTTTCATCGGTAATTGAATTTTGTCTATGCAATATATTACTTTTTTCTGAATATTACACCATCGCAACGACCGTCATCGCGGCTATGGTGACGCCGAGGATGATGAGGCGGGAGTTGTTCTCACGCGCGCTTGAAAAGTAGAGGCGTTCGCCTTGGGAGAAATCCGTCGCGCGCTCGGCTTTGGTCACATAAGGGGCGACAACGCTTTCGATTGTTTTGTTGATGTGGAATGTTATCGCACCGACGACTGCACCGACGACGAGGTTTCCGACGGCGACTTTCCACGTCAGCCAAGCCGCAATGCCGTGCAGAAGGATGTAGCAGAGGAGGGCCTGGTTGGCTGCCATCAGGGCGTTCATCGCGATGTTGGTGATGTTCATCTCCGCTAAGTCTTTGGTGGCCAGCAGTCCCCGGAATTCTTTGGAACACTGCTCAGGTGTGGAGGTGAGGACATCGTTCAGGTACAGGAAGTGTTTCGAGACGCTGCGTATGGAATACACGGCGAACAGGACAATAATGACGAAAAACAGAAGTTTCCAGAACATAATCCTTATCATTTTTGTGGTAATACCCGGCTTCATCGTTTTTCGCAACCAGAAATCAGATTATTTTCGGAAATATTGATTTGTCGTGATCGTGGCACGGTTTTTGGTTAAAGGGGCAATCCGCAAGCCCGAGTGGGACTTGAGTATTTTTAACCTTTAATATTAGCGTAATGGGAAATCTATTCACCATTAAAGGAGACATTGTCTCAGACACAACCTTTGTCAGCGCGCTCGGCGATGACTCTAAATCACTGCAAACGGTGTTGGAATCCTCCTGCCAATTCGCCGGCGGGACAATCCGTAGGTTCAAAAAATCCTTGAAGGAATATTCAACTGATGATCTTTGTGACATCTCCAAAGAGGTCGCATACGAGTGTATTCGTGGGTTCAATCCCGAGAGCGGCAGCCCGTTCTCTGCTTACTTCGTTAAAGCCTTGAAAAACAGGTTTATGAAGATGGTGTCGTACAGCAGTCGTATCGTCTCCATCGATGCGGGCTGGGACAGTGAAGGAAATGAGGATTACGGTGTGATGAGCATCGAGGATGATTCTGAATATTCCTTGTCCCGCATCGAGGAGCGGTGGTACGCAAGCGCGCGTTTGTCGCATTTGATCGCAGGCACCGCCGATATTACGGAATCGGAGAGGCGAGTCTTGGGAATGATATACATTCTCTACAAAGAAGGTGTTAAGGTGAATGATCGGATTGTGGCGGGAAGGCTGGGAATAAGCCGCCAAGCGGTCTCGAAATTCAGAAACAGCGTCTTCCGGAAAATCCGGGAATCCGAAGCCGGGGGAAAGCGCGGCTGGAATATCGCCGGATAGGAATCCGGGGTTGACTTTTTGAATATTATGGTTGCCAAAAGGCGAATCAACGGATATTAATGTCGCTTGAAAGAATATAAAACACTTATACTACTATGATGACAAAAGACTTTTCAGGAACCGAAGAATGCTTCGATTCCATCTCCCTTCCTGACCCACAGGAACTTGCTGATCTGACTATGCTGAAAGCCGTGAACGGAATTGTCTCCAGATCCGATGGCTCTCATCTGAGCAAGGAATTCTTGAACGCGGTCGCTCCTTTCTCTGAATTTCTTAGTGAGCGGCTGGACATAACGGACACCCAGGCTGTTCTGTTCTCGCTTTTTGTGGAGCAGTCCGGGTGGTCATCCGTGTCGTTCGACAATCTTTGCCGTCATCTGCAATGCTCCAGAACCTCGCTTCTGGCCTATTACGGTGTCGTTGAGGAGATGGTCTCCAAGAGGCTTCTCAAACGAAGCACCAGAGGCGATGATGTCTCCTACAGTGTTCCCTCTGTGGTTCTGAAAGCTTTGTCAGAAGACAAGCCTTTCATCGCGAGGTCGTACTCGGGAATGACTGAAGAGGAACTGTTCGACACGATTATGGATTTGTACGACAGCAGCTATTGCAGTGAGATTGATAATGATTGCCTTTTTATGGAAGTGGATGCCGCGTTGAGTTCCAACAGTGAGCTTCCTTTTGTCAAAGCGCTGAACGCATACACTGACAATAATGATCTTCGGACTCTGATTGTCTATGTCTGCGGGCTGTATGTGAGCGAGTCTAACCCTAAATTCGACCAGTCTGACATCCGTAACGCCCTGAAGGTTTCAAAGAAGTCAAGGGGAATGGTGCGCTCTCTTGAAACGGGTGACAATCAGTTGCTTTCCGACGGGCTTGTTGTCTATGACTCTTCCGATTCATTTTTTGACAGAGGGTCTTACCGTCTCACGAAGAAAGGACTCAAGAAGTTCCTGTCTGGACACAATTTGAGACGCGAGGTGTCGGCGAAGGATGAGGATGACAGAAGCCTCGTGTCCTGTAAGTCGGTGACAGCCAAGGAACTCTACTTCAACAGCGATGTAGATGCTCAGGTCTCCAGACTCTCCAGCCTGCTTCAGCCCAAGAGTTTCAAGGAAGTGACGGACAATCTCCGGAAGAGCGGGATGCGTGAGGGTTTCGCCTGTCTGTTCTATGGCAGCCCAGGCACCGGCAAGACGGAGACGGTCTATCAGCTTGCCCGGAAAACCGGAAGGGACATATTCCCTGTCAATGTGGAGCAGATAAAGAGTATGTGGGTGGGGCAGAGCGAGAAGAACATCAAAGCGGTGTTCGAGAAGTATCGTGACCTGTGTTCCAGGCGCAAGGTCCAGCCTATTCTTTTGTTCAATGAGGCCGACTCGATTTTCGGCAACAGGCGCGAGGGGGCTGAGAGCGCTGTCGATAAGATGGAGAACTCGGTTCAGAACATCATTCTTCAGGAGATGGAGTCGATGAAGGGGATTCTGATCGCCACGACAAACCTTACGGACAACATTGACAAGGCTTTTGAAAGGCGTTTCCTTTACAAGGTCAAGTTCAGCAAGCCGGAGGTGCGTGTGAGGGTCAGGATCTGGATGTCTCAGATTCCAGGTTTGGATGAGGATGTCGCCACAAAACTTGCCGCCGAGTTCGATTTTAGCGGAGGCCAGATCGAGAACATCTCCAGAATGAGGACAGTCGATGCTATCCTTCGTGGCGAGAAGTCGCTGGACTACAATGCGTTGAGGGAATATTGCCGCAGAGAGACCCTTGGCAGGGCCGGTGAGATGAGGAAAATAGGTTTCTGACGGAAACTTTTTTCTCGTCGCCGCGCAAGGTTTCATAACGTTTGTATTTAGAATATTGTGATTATTAAATACAGATTGTTATGAAGACTATGATCAGACTTTTAACCATTGCCATTTTGGCCGTGACGGCACTGTCCTGCTCGCTGTCCGATGGCGGCGGATTCCTCTATGGCGAGAGTTTCGACGGAGACGGATTCGTAGGCGAGACAGGCGGCGACCGTTTCGATAAGGTGGCCGAGAACCCGTTCGTCAAGACTAAGAGGCAGAATGTCTCGACTTTCTCCGTCGATGCGGACGGAGCCTCCTATGCGATAATGAGGAAATATGTCGGGATTGGCTGGCCGGTCGAGTCGGCGTCTGTCAGGATCGAGGAGTTCCTGAACTATTTCACGTTCGACTATGCGGAGCCGACTGGTGACGAGATGGTGGCCATCAACGCGGAGACCGGGAGCTGTCCTTGGGATGAGGAACACAGGCTCCTCCGGCTTGGATTGAAGGGCAAATCATTGAGCGACAGCGAGCTGCCTTTGTCAAACTACGTTTTCCTTGTGGATGTGTCCGGCTCTATGTCCTCCAATGACAAGCTTGATCTTCTCAAGACTTCCCTGACCACGCTCCTGGACTACCTTAGGCCGGAGGACAGGATCTCCATCGTGACATATTCGGGAGAGGTCCGCAAACTGCTTGAATCCACGCCAGTCAAGGAGGCCTCGAAGATCAAGGCCGCCATCGGCAAACTCAAGGCGTCGGGTGGCACCGCCGGAGGAAAGGCGATCGAGATGGCTTACGAGGAGGCGCTGTCCAACTTCATCAAGGACGGCAACAACCGCGTCATTCTCGGCACCGACGGCGACTTCAATGTGGGCGTGACAGACTCAGACGCACTCGCCGAACTGGTTGAGGGATATGCCAGTAAAGGAATATACCTGACCGTGTGCGGCTTCGGCTCCGGCAATCTCAACGACGCGATGATGAAGAAAATCTCGATCAAGGGCAACGGAACGTACCAGTACATCGACTCGGAGGGGGAGATGGCCAAGGTCTTCGTCCAGGAGAGGTCACGGTTTGTCTCTGTAGCCAACGACACCAAGGTCCAGATCACCTTCGATCCGGAAGTGGTTGACAGCTACCGCCTTATCGGCTACGAGAGGCGTGTTATGGACAACAAGGATTTCGACGATGACACCAAGGACGCGGGGGAGATCGGTGCGGGGCAGACGATCACGGCTCTTTACGAGATCGTTCCGGCCGAGTGCTACAAGGACGGCGCTGTGTGCGGGAAGTTCGACTGCCGCTACAAGAAGTCGCTGCTTGACACCAAGAGCCGCGAGCTTTCGACCGACGTCGCGGTGACGGAAGGGAAGATGTCCTCTGAACTGTCGTTCGCTTCCGGCGTCGCCGCCTACGGCCTGGTCCTGCTGGATTCTGAATATAAAGGCTCGGCTTCCTTGAATATGGCCTCGGAGCTTGTCAGCGCGGGTCTCGCCTTTGACCCGTACGGCTACAGGTCTCAGCTGCTGGAACTTATCTCCAAAGTGAAAGTCGAGAAATAGCCGATTCCCGGTCGCTGAGCCTGTCGAAGCTCCGGTTGTAGAGCTTGTCGAAAAACACCAACCATTGAAGCGGCGGTTGTTGAGCTTGTCGAAACATACCAACCATCGAATCGCTGAGAATAGTTAAATATTCAGTCACTTTGACAGGCTCAGTCACTTCGGCAAGCTCAGTGACCGGAGATTGCTCAGTGACCGAAGATTACGGCGACAGATTATTAGCCTTAATAGAAAGTTAAAAAGAGATAGCCTCGGAGCGAAGCGACCGAAGGGGTTTCGGGGAATCCTTTCCCCGTGTCCCTCTGGGGCTGTCACGAAGTGACTGGGGGTAAAAGGTATTCGAAGGGTGGTTGGAATAGTCGCCGACTATTCCAACCATCCTTCAGGTAACTGCATAGTCACACAATGCAGTCCGCCGTGGCCTGAAAGGAGCGGACGGCAGTCGATGATGATGACTTCTCTGTCCGTGAAGACTTCCTGGAGTTTTTGGCGGACAGTCTCGTCGAGAGCCGAGCCGGTCCCTGGGACGAGAACCGCTCCGTTGATTATCAGGAAATTGGCGTAGGACGCCGGGAGAGGGTAGCCGTCAAGGAACATCTGCTCCGGCTTCGGAAGCGGGACGAGTCTGTAAGGCTTGCCATCCGCGGTACGGAAGGACTGAAGCTGCGTCTGCATATTCATAAGTTCCTCATAATCCGGGTCGTCCGGGTTGTCGCTTATGACGTAGGCTATCGTCTCCGGGTCGCAGAAGCGCGCCAGGATGTCGATGTGGCTGTCTGTGTCGTCGCCTGAGATTCCGCCGTTTTCGACCCACAGCACCCGCCCCAGTCCGAAGGCCTGCTTCAGCTCGCCCTCGATCTCCTCCTTGGTGAGATATTCATTTCTGTTGTCGCTGCAAAGGCATTCCGTCGTAACCATCAGGGTGCCGGCCCCGTCGGTGTCGATGCTGCCGCCCTCAAGGACGTAAGGACGCATATCCACGCACATCACGTCGTCGGCGAAAGCTCTGTCAAAGAATATCTTGCGTGTGATTCCGTTGTCGAGGTTCGAGGCGAACTTGAGCCCCCAGCCGTTGAAGATGAAGTCGTAGAGATACTTCTCTCCTTTGTCGCCATAGACGGCGATTCCGCCGTGGTCGCGCGCCCAGGTGTCGTTGATCGGGCATTCGTGGAAGAGGATCGCCGAGGTATCTACGCCAAGTTCGGCGAGCCTGTGTTTGGCGGCTTCCTCGTCCGCTGTCACAAGCAGCACCTTTTCGAAGCGCAGGATTGCGGAGATGATCCGTCCGTAGCATTCCTGGACTTTATCAAGTTCGTACCAAGGTGTGGTCTCATCTGGCCACGTGAGCATCACCCCGCTCTGTCTTTCCCATTCCGCTGGCAGTCTCATAATTGTTTACTGTTTATTATCTGCAAAGATATTCTTATTTTTGTATATATGAAATTTCGTTTGGAATCACCGTACAAGCCGTCGGGGGATCAGCCGGGGGCGATCGAGGGGCTTTGCGACGCACTTAGACAGGGCGTCGGGGATGTGACGTTGCTTGGTGTGACAGGGTCTGGAAAGACCTTCACGATGGCCAACGTCATCGAGAAACTTCAGCGTCCGGCGCTGATTCTCAGCCACAACAAGACTCTCGCCGCTCAGCTTTACGGAGAATTCAAGAGTTTCTTCCCTTCCAACGCCGTTGAATATTTCGTCTCCTACTACGACTACTACCAGCCGGAAGCCTACCTCCCGACCACGGACACCTACATCGAGAAAGACCTCAGTATCAACGACCAGATCGACAAGCTGCGCCTGAGCGCCGCCTCGGCCCTGATGTCCGGCCGCAGGGATGTCATCGTGATCTCCAGCGTCTCCTGCCTCTACGGCATCGGCAATCCGGAGGACTTCCACGCCCAGTCCGTCGTGGTCAAAAAAGGTGAGAACCGCAGCCTCACGAGACTCCTCTATCATCTCGTGGACGCGAACTACAGCCGCACGGAGGTGGATTTCAAAAGAGGCACGTTCAGAGTCCGCGGCGACACTGTCGATGTCTTCCTCGGAGGGTCTGACGAGGCCGTAAGGATCGAGTTCTTCGGCGACGAGGTCGATTCCATCTCGCTGATCGATCCGCTGACCGGAGCTCACATCGAGGAACTGGACGAGGTTCCGATTTTCCCGGCGACGAACTTCGTGACCACGAGGGAGCGGAGCGTCAAGGCCGTGAGTATGATCCAGGATGACCTCAAAAAACAGGTCGATTACTTCAACGAGATTGGCAAGGGTTTGGAGGCCAAGCGATTGCAGCAGAGGGTCGAGAACGACCTGGAGATGATCAAGGAGATGGGCTACTGCCCGGGGATCGAGAACTACTCCCGCTACCTGGACGGCCGCCAGCCTGGCCAGCGCCCGTTCTGCCTCATCGACTATTTCCCTAAGGACTTCATCACCTTCATCGACGAGAGCCACGTCACGATCCCTCAGATCAGGGCGATGTACGGCGGCGACCACGCGAGGAAGTCCGTCCTGATTGAGTACGGATTCCGTCTCCCTGCCGCCTCGGACAACCGCCCTCTGACCTTCGAGGAGTTCAACTCGATCACCGACCAGAAGGTCTATGTCAGCGCCACCCCGTCCGACTACGAGCTGGAGCGCTCGAACGGCCTTGTGGTGGAGCAGGTTGTGCGTCCTACTGGCCTTCTTGACCCTCCGATCGAGGTCAGGCCGACTAAGAATCAGGTCGATGACCTTGTCGAGGAGATCCGCAAGCGGGCCGAGAAGGACGAGAGGGTGCTGGTGACGACACTGACCAAGAGGATGGCCGAGGAACTGACTGACTATCTGGACAAGATCGACATCCGTGTCCGCTACATCCATTCCGATGTAGATACCTCCGAGCGTGTCGAGATCATAGAGGACTTCAAGAACGGACTTTTCGACGTGCTTGTCGGCGTGAACCTTCTGCGAGAAGGACTTGACATCCCGACAGTCTCGCTTGTGGCGATCCTTGACGCTGACAAGGAGGGCTTCCTGCGCTCCGGAAGGGCGCTGACGCAGACGGCGGGGCGCGCGGCGAGAAACGTCAACGGACTTGTGATTATGTACGCCGACACTGTGACCGAGTCGATGGAGGAGACAATCCGCGAGACCAACCGGCGCAGAACCAAGCAGATAGAGTACAACAAAATCCACGGCATCACCCCAAAGCAGGTCGAGGTGAAAAGGAATATCCTTGCGTCAGAGCTCTACGGGGATTCCGCCAAGGCCGTCAACCCCCGCGTCAAGAACGGCCCGAGCGGAAGGGTCAGCGCCGCGGACTCCGTCTCTGATCCGACCTACATTCCGAATCCGAGCGATCTTGGGCGCGGCACCGTGTCCGTAGGTCTCGGCCACGATTCCAAGAGGGAGGGGAACACGGCCTACGTCGATGGCTTCGTCAAGGCCGACCTCGCCGCCGTGCTTCAGGATCCAGTGATCAGGTCGATGAGCCGGAACCAGATTCTCAAGACCATCGCCGAGGACAAGCGCAGGATGGAGAAGTCCGCCGCAGACCTGGACTTCAGCGAGGCCGCCCGCTACCGCGACGAGATGTGGGCTCTTCAGGAATATCTCAAAGTCTGGAAAGACTAACTTTCTTCCCGACACTACAGATTCACTGCCCCTGCCGGTCACTGAGCTTGTCGGTCACTGAACTTGTCGGTCACTGAGCTTGTCGAAGTGTCCAACCGTGGTTCGACAGGCTCACCAACCGTGGTTCGACAGGCTCACCAACCGTGGTTCGACGGGCTCACCAACCCGGACGCTTCGGCAGGCTCAGCGACCGGGGGACGGCAAGCTCAGCGACCGGGGCAGTGGGCTGCTCAACGTCCCCTGAGATTGGTAAATTTCGTGACCGTAACTGGTAAATTTCGTTAAATGGCTGAAATTTACCGCTCTGGCGATTAAATTTACCACACCGAACTTTTTTTATTTCTCCGCCCTTTCTTACCTTTGACTTTCGAAAACCTAATCAACATATTTCATCTTTTTATATGAACAAAATAATAACCCTCATCGTGGTCGCCGCGCTCGGTTGCGCTGTCGCCGGCTGCGGCAACTACGATGATGACATCTCACGGCTGGATGACGCCTTGTCGGAAGTGAACGCGTCGATCAGCGGCTTGGAGAACACCGACAAGGAACTTAAAGGAATCATCACCACACTTGAGGGGCAGGCGGCTGAGCTTGAGTCGTCCATTAAGCGGATCAATCAACAGTTGGATGACACAGGCGCCGTCGATAAGCTCCGGGATGAGTTGGAATCCGCCAAGTCCGATCTCGCGGCCAGACTGGAGGACATCAACGCCTCGATCGAAAGCCTAAAGCGGAAGGACGAGGAGATCCTTTCCAAAATCACATCCCTTAAAAAGGAGATAAGCGAGGAGATCACCTCGGAGAACTCCTCCGCCGTCAAGGCTGAGATCGACAAGCTGGACACTTCCATCAAGGAATATCTCGCCGCGACCCTTGCCTCCTACTACACAAAGGACGAGATCGTCAAGATCCTCGAAGGGTTTTGCACCGAGCAGGAGGTCAAGGACCTTCTCAAGGGGTACTACACGAAGGACGAGATCGACGCTTTCAGGATGTCCATCGCCTACGAGTCTGAATATTCCGCCGGCACTGTCGG
The DNA here is from genome assembly GCA_964479325.1 of uncultured Muribaculaceae bacterium. Classification (GTDB taxonomy): domain Bacteria; phylum Bacteroidota; class Bacteroidia; order Bacteroidales; family UBA932; genus Cryptobacteroides. Next base: position 45,005 of record CAYZKZ010000001.1, on the reverse strand, counting down.
CGTACGCTTCAAGAAAGAAGGCGGGAAATATGCCGCGGAGAACATCAGGATGAAGTTCAACACGTCATATTCAAAGGAACTCAATGATGCCGTCACCTCCGTCAGAGCCGCGGAAGTGGTTTACTATTCAGGGAGCGACGGCGCCGCGACGGGAGTCACGTCCTCGTTGGATGCCGTCGGTATTGAATATTCCGGGACTTCGTTCACCGTCACGCTTTCGCCTGGCAAACTGGCAGACTCATTCTTCAAGGGGGAGACTTTCGCGGCCGTCAGGCTCTCGCTTGACATCAAAGGGCGCAAGGTCTCTCTTGGCCGCTTCCCTTTGACCGCTGTCAACCTTGATCCGGATGTCAGGACATTCTGGGCCGGTGACGCCTCTTTCCGGATGGTCAAGGTGGAACACGGAAGTTTCAAAATGGGTGGGTATGGTACTCTGCCGGACGACACCACTCCGCATAAGGTCACAATCACAAAGGACTATTGGATTGGAGAGACGGAGGTCACGCAGAAACTCTTTTTGGCGGTAATGAGTGATTTCCAAGTTATGGGAAGGCCTATAGAGGAGCATTGGCGTTCATATTTATACGGCGCTAATATCCCTGCGTGTGGATTGTCATATTTTGCGTCATTGGAATTCATCAATAAACTTAATGAGGTCACTGGGAAGACTTTCCGTCTTCCGACAGAGGCCGAGTGGGAGTTCGCGGCGAGGGGTGGAAACAAGTCGATGGGCTACTTCTATTCCGGAAGCAATTACTTTGAGGATATATGCTGGCTCGGCGATGGGTATCCGGCTTACCTTCATTCGGTTGGAGGAAAGCGCCCGAATGAGTTGGGGATTTATGATATGAGCGGAAATGCCATTGAATGGTGCTTTGATTGGTACGCTCCTTATGGCTCTGAGGATCAGGTCGATCCTGTAGGGCCGGCTTCGGGGACCGAGAGGGTTTGTAGAGGCGCACCATACCAGTCGGTTGACTTTAAGGACTTCCTTGTAATAGCCAGAAATCATTGCCCTCCTGATCATGTCCCAATATTTAATAGCGGTCTGCGTCTGGTTTTGCCTGTTGAATAATAGCTGGATTGTGAATATGAAAAAGATACTGTACATTTTCTTTGTCTTGGCGGCTCTTTGCGGTTCCGTTACCGGGTGCGGCAACTATGACGACGACATTGACCGTCTGAACGGCGCTGCCTCCGACATAACTCCTTCCATCAATGCGTTGGAGAGTACCGACAAGAATCTCAGAGGGCTGATAAGCGCCCTTGACGGTAAGGCGGCTGACCTTCAGTCATCCATCGACGACATAGAGAAACGTATGGCTGAAAGCGGCGACAGCGGCCTTCAGGCCAAACTCGAATCATTGAGATTAGAGACTCAGAGCCAACTGGATGACGTGAAGGTGTCGATGGACGTTCTTGAAAAGAAGGATGATGAACTCCGGTCCAAGATCAATTCCCTCAAGGAGGAATTGAGGCAGGAACTTTCGCCTGGGTATGCCGAGGCGATAAAGAAGGCTGTAGAGGACTATGACGCAAGTGTCAAGGAGTATGTCTCAGGTGTGCTTGCGGGCTACTACACCGAGAAGGAGATCACCGAACTTTTGGGCGGCTACTGTGACAGGACCGAGATCGAGAAGTACCTTGACGAGTTCTACTACACCAAGGATGCTGTGGATGCGGGACAGATCTCGTTCGTGTTCGTCCCGGAATACTCCGGAGGCTTGGTCAGGGCACCTTTCAGGATTAAAGACGGGAAGTACTGTCCGGAGGACATCCGTATGACATTTATGACATCGTATTCCGGCGATCTGGATGGGGTACTGAAGGTGGAGGAGGCTAAGGTTGTCTATACTGACGCCGAGCCAGGACAGTTCCCCGAACAGCTGTCTGTGAGCGAGATTGTGACGGTGAAAAAGACGGAATTTGACGGAAGCGGTTTCACTGTCGTCCTGTCCGGTGAGAATCTTCACAGCGGATTCTTCGTCGGAAGGGAAAACGCTGCCATCGCGCTCAAACTCAGTGTCAACGGCCGCAAGGTTCTGCCCGATCATTGTGGGATGACCCCGATGAGCCTTGATCCGGATGTCAGAACCTTCTGGTTGGGCGACGCCTCGTTCCGGATGATCAAGGTGGAGAGTGGCACCTTTTATATGGGTATTTGGGGGGATGATGCCGCGGTACAGCATCAAGTCACCTTGACTCGGGACTATTGGATCGCCGAGACTGAGTTGACGATGAGGGTCTATCGGTCTGTGATGGGGGATGATGATAATGTGAGGTCTTGGCAGGAAGGAGGATCCTATTGGTTCTATGGGGACAATTGTCCGGCCGTGAATTTGTCCTGGGAAGACACTCGGGCTTTCATCGAAAAGCTCAATGGAATGACCGGTGAGAGTTTCAGGTTCCCGACTGAGGCTGAATGGGAGTTCGCCGCTTACGGCGGCAACAAATCGGAATTTTTTTGCTTTCCCGGAAGCAACTTCTGGAATGATGTGGCTTGGAGCTGGAAGAACACTCGTAAATTCCATTCAGTAGGGATGAAAAGGCCGAATGAGCTGGGAATCTATGATATGGTCGGCAATGCCCCGGAATGGTGCTCTGACTGGTACGCTCCTTACAGCGAAGATGATCAGATTGATCCAGCCGGCCCTGAAACTGGTTCGGAAAAGGTCTATAGAGGAGGGGACTTTAAGGATGAATCCGTTTCTAATCTATATTTTACCACTCGTTTTCATACATCTATCAGTGACGGCACATTGCCATTGGGCATCACCGCGCGTCTGGCTTTGACCGATAAATAGAAATAACGACAATCGAAATGCATAAGAAAAAAATACTCTATTCAATCATAGCTGTCGCCTTGTGCTGGCAGTTGGGCTCGTGCAGCAACTATGACGATGACATCAACCGTCTGGACGGAATCTCGTCGGATCTGGCCTCGTCGATTTCCACTCTTGACAGATCCGACAAGGAGATCAAAGGCTTGGTGGATGCCCTTGGCCGAAAATCTGAGGACATAAAGGCGACCATCGAGTCCATCAACAGCCAACTGGCCGGTGGCGGAGACAATGCCGAATTGGAAGAGATCCGCTCGGAGTTGGAGTCTCTCAAGTCGGACTTCAAGGCGAGGATCGACGACATAAACAACTCTATTTCTGATCTTAGGAAAAAAGATGATGAGCTTTTGTCCTTGCTTTCCTCCATCAGAAGTGATCTGAAAAACGAGATCTCTCAGGAACGCGCCAAAGAGATAGAAAAGGCTGTCAAGGAACTTGAGACGAGTGTCAAGGACTACATCTCCGGCCTTCTGGCCAAGAGTTACATCACCAGGGACGAGGTTAACGAGTCTTTGGGCAAATACCTGAGCAAGACGGAGTTGGAAACCTTCTTCAAGGACTACTACACCAAGGGCGAGGTTGACGCGCGACTGATGACAATCGAATATGCCCCTGAATATGCCGACGGCGTTGTCCGCATCCCTTACCGTGTCAAGGATGGGAAGTACTCGCCGGAGAGTTTCTCGATGACATTCGAGACGTCATATTCAGAAAGTCTGAAGGATGTGGTCGCTGTCGAGAGGGTGCGGGCGGTCTATGCCAAGATTGAGTTGACTGACAGTGAGGATCTTGGCGCCGCGGTTTTGGATGTAGTCCAGACCGAGTTCCCGTCGGACGGAGTCTTCCGCGTTACCGTTTCTCCTAAGAACCTTGACGCGTCTTTCTTCTATGGAAAACGCTCGGCCTCGATGACCGTGTCGCTGGATGTCAACGGCCGGAAAGTCCTGCTTGGCTCCTACCAGATGATTCCTGAGGACGCTGACCGTAAGTCTGATGTCAGAACCTTCAAGGTCGGGGACGTTTCGTTCAGAATGATCAGAGTCAGAGCCGGATCGTTCTTGATGGGAGGCGAGGACGACACTGAGATCTACGACAATGGAACGTCAAAACCAAAGCATAATGTCAAACTGACCCGTGACTATTGGATCGCCGAGACCGAACTGACCAGGGCCGTGTACCGCGCGGTTATGGGAGAGGCTGATGGTTGGCTGGCGGAATGGTGGTCTTCGCCATTGAAAAAAGATGATAGTTCGCTGCCGGCTGACGCTCTCTCGTGGAATATGGCGAACGCTTTCATTGGCAAGCTGAACAGCCTTACCGGGGAGAAGTTCCGTTTCCCGACCGAGGCTGAATGGGAATTCGCGGCCCGGGGTGGCCTTGAGTCGGATGGCTTTGTCTATTACGCCGGAAGCGATAGTGCTGACGATGTCGGCTGGGCGACAAGCGGCGACTATGTCTATCCTGTCGGATTGAGAAAACCTAATGAGTTGGGGCTCTATGATATGTGCGGCAATGCCGAGGAATGGTGCTCAGACTGGTACGGCACCTACTCATCCGATGACCAGACCGATCCCGCTGGCCCTGCCACAGGTGAATATAAAGTCTGCCGTGGAGGAAATGTCTGGATTTCGGAATTTGGGTGCTTCGTGTTTTCCCGCCATTATTTTCCTGTGGATTGGCCGTCTCCGATTGAAGACTCATTCTTTCCCACGACTGTCCGCCTGACTCTTACGGTGCCGGAGGGTATGTAAATTTTGGATTCCCTGGCATTTTGGGTAGTATTGCAAATTGATTAAAACATTTTAATTCCAATCGAGACAAATATGGATAAAAGACAAGCTAAATCGCTCATCCGTCCGTTCCGCGGCAGGTGCGCCAAAGTAGGTCTTGTGGCTCTGTTCTTCGCTTTCGTGGCCGTCGGCGCTTATGCCCAGACGGATGCTGAAAGTGGAGGGGAGCCTCCGCAGGACCGGAACAGCGAGCTGCGGACCGGCACCTGGAGCGTCTATGCCCAAGGCGGACTGTCGTGGGCCACGGATGTGTGGTACCAGAACCTTGACGCGAAGCGCAGCTATCAACAATCACCGGCTGCAGGAGGCGGTGTTGACTTCACCATCCGTTCTTGGGTGCGGGTCGGGGCCGAGTATCTCTGGTCCAACTATCGCCGGGAGCAACGTTTCTCGACATTGGACACCAAGACGATGCCTGCCAAGGCCTATGGCAATTATTTGATGAACTACCACAACGTCAAGCTGGGAGCCGGATTCAATCTTATGGAGTTCTGGCCTCGGCGCGGCACCCAGTGGCTGAACATCTGGGCCGGGACCGGTGTCGGCTACACATTTGCGAGAGGCAACGAGTACGGCATCTATTTCAGTAACACTCTGTCTCAGGGTGGGCAGACAACGCCTGTCGGTGACGGTACGACCATCGACAACGAGTCGAATGTCACAATCACAGGAAACGTCCGCTCAACAAATCGCCACGAGGACTTCAACACGTTCTTCGTGCCGGCCTCTCTTCACATTGAGGCGGATCTTGGCCGTCAGTTTACCATTGGCCTGAAAGGCGAGATGGACTGGCTGCTGAACCGCAAGGATATCGCTCCTGAAAACTATGCCTTTGCGTTGGTGACATTGCGCTACAATTTCGTTCCAAGCCGCGCCAAGGTTCAGAAGGCTTATTATCAGGGTGAGATCTCCGCTCTGAACAGCCGTCTTGAGGCAATGCGTCGGGAAGCGGCCGAAGACAAGGCCAGGGCAGACCGTGAGTCATCGGAGCGAAGACTTGCCGAACAGCAGGTGTCGGAATTCAGGGACAGCCTCTCGGATTGCGTGAACAGCAAGCCGGTCGAGGTCGCCGCAGAGCCTTCGCATTTCGTTCAGTTCGCCAACAACAGCTCGTCCCTCAGCGGTGAGGAACTTGACCGCCTCAAGGCTTTCGCCAAGACTGTAAGCGGAAAGAGGCTTTCGCTTGTGGCTGAGGCAAGCACCTCCGGTACTGAGGAGTACAACCAGTGGCTTTCGGAGCGTCGTCTCGCAAGCGTGGTCAACGCCCTTGTGAAGGAGGGATTCACCCTCTTCGATCTGAATCCTCGGACTGCCATCGGCGCCCAGGGCGGCAAGCCTTCGGCCGAAGGACGCAGAGTAAGCATTAAAGTGGAAAATTAAAAACCTATTAAAAATAATGAAACGAATCCTATTCATAATGTCCGCCTTCGGCATTCTGTCGGCGGCAACGGCAGCCCTCACCTCGTGTCAGGAGGACGCCCCGGAAATCAACTACACGATCAACGTCACGGTGGTCAACGACTTCACCAAGGTTGTTGAGGCGATAAACAACGGCTCCCTCAAGAACGAGGAGGCCATCAAGGCCCTCACCGAGGCCATCGACAAGATGTCGGCCGACCAGGCTACTAAGCTTCAGGCCGTAATCGACGTGCTGAACTCCGTGGACGCCACTCTCGAGGCCAAACTCGCGGCTGTGGAGGCTGCGATGAAGGCCCAGACTCTCTCGCTTGAGACTAAACTTGATCTGCTGGAGAAAGCCATCCAGTCGCAGACATTGTCGCTGGAGTCCAAGTTCGACCTCCTGGACAAGGCCATCAGGGCGCAGACAACCTCTCTGGAGGGCAAGATGGATCTTCTGGACAAGGCCATCAAGGCGTTGACTGACTCCATCGACAAGATGAACGCTGACCAGTCCGCGAAGCTTCAGGCCCTCACAGACGTGGTCACGTCCGTGAACAGCACGCTTGAGACCAGACTCGCCTTGATCGAGGCCGCCGTCAGGTCGCAGACCCTTTCAATGGAGGGCAAGATGGATCTTCTGGACAAGTCCATCAAAGCATTGACTGACTCCATCGACAAGATGAACGCGGACCAGGCCGCCAAACTTCAGACTCTCACAGAGGCTCTTACTTCAGTCGGCACCTCGCTTGAGACCAAACTTGCCTTGATCGAGGCCGCCGTCAATGCCCAGACCCTCTCTCTTGAAGGAAAACTCGACCTCCTGAGACAGGCGATCGAGGCTCTTCCTGACTACACCGAAAGGCTCGCCGCCATCGAGACCGCCATCAAGGCCCTCCCTGACTACACCGAGAAGCTCGACGCGATCAAGGCGGCCATCGAGGCCTTGCCGGATTACAGCGAGAAGTTCGATGCCGTTACCACGGCCCTCGACTCGCTGAGCCAGAATCTGAACAAAGCCGAGAAGGATCTTGCCGAGAAGGTCGCAGGAGTCAGCTCGAACATCAAGGACCTTGTCGATTCCGTAGATAGCGGCAACGAGAACGCCGCGGATGCCCTCGGCAAGATCATCGAGAAATTGGACGAGTTGACGGATGTAGTCAGTGACTTGCTTCCTCAGGAAGAGTACATCGACCTCGGGCTCAGCGTGAAGTGGGCGACCTGCAATCTCGGAGCCAAGAAGCCGCAGGAAAAAGGCAACTATTATTCCTGGGGAGAAACAGTGCCTAAAACCTCCTTCTCTTGGGATAATTACAAATGGATGACGCCGGGTCAGTCTTTACCTAGATATGTCACGAAGTACACTTTCGAAGACAATGAAAAGTATGGAGCCTGGTATAATGATAATGGTATATTCATTGGTGACGGGAAACGCGTCCTTGATCCTGGAGATGACGCCGCTACAGCCACACTCGGCTCCCCTTGGCGTATGCCGACAAGTGAAGAGTTCGATGAACTATTTGCCAAGTGCACATTGACGCCTGCTGAGAAAGATGGCGTTAAAGGGATGTTCGTGGTTGGCGGCAATGGTAATCAGATATTCTTGCCCATTACCGGACTTTATTACAAAGATGCCATAGGAATGCAGTTAGGGGGCTACTATTGGTCGGCCTCCCTTGGACCTAATTTGAGTTGCTACGCTTACTATTATTCAGTCCGCGGTTCCGACATTCTCAAGAATGATTTCGATAGGTTTTATGGCTTGGCTGTTCGCCCTGTACATCCGTAGCCGCTATTGGCCAATCCAGATGTGACATTGAGTGATTTCTGGTAGAGCCATTACGCCCGGATTAAGGACGTGATGGCTCTTTGGCTTACGAATCGGCCATCACTCTTTTGGCGTTGACGCGATTTTTTGTTATTTTCGCCACCGTTTACGAAAAGATAGTCTGTTGCTACCGGAGGAACCTTACATATTCCTGTCTTTTGTGTCGGGAATTGTCGTCACGACACTTGGATTGGTGTTGTGTCTGGTTCGTATCGAACCCAACGAGGACAATTTGAAGATCCGGATCGCCCGGTGGATCCTGGTGGCAAGCTATTTCCTCCTTTCCGTGCCTGACTGGCTGAACATCTACGGAGCCAACGACTCAGGGGACAAGGCCGCCGCCACGATCGTGGCCGCCTCCATCCAGGCTCTGCTGTTCACGTTCACCCTTATCACGATGATCCAGCCGCGTCTGGTCACCAGAAAGAGGATGGCGGTCAATGTGGCGTTGGTCTCAGCCGGGGCTGTGGCGTTTCTTGTCGCGGATTCATTGGCCGGATCTCTGTACGTCACTGGTGTGGCCGTGGCCGCGGTGGTTTTCCAGATGTCCTGCTACATCCGGCTGTTCCGCAGGTGCTACGACCGCTATGTCGAGCAGATCGCCGACTACTATGACGACGAGCAGAGGCATCATCTGCTTTGGGCCAGGAACAGTTTCTATGCGGCTCTCGCCATCGGGATTCTGGCGATTGTCTCGCTCCTGCTTCCGCAGGCGGCCTACAATGCCTTTATGTGCGTCTATATGGCGTTCTACATCTGGTTCGCAAGCCGGTTCATCAACTACGTCACAAAGATGAACTACTATCTTCCGGCTGTCTCGCTCCGGACTGAGGAAGAGGATCCAGACACCATCCTTGTTCAGTCCGTGTCCGGAGGCACACCGTCAGCCGCGGAAGTGGAATCTCCGGATGCCCAAAGCGGAGACGAAACCGGATTCAAGGAAAGAATGGACAAGGTCATTGAGGAATATGTCGCCGGTAAGGATTATCTTGAACCCGAACACGACCGGAACTGGATCATCACAAAAAGCGGGACCGATCTCCGTTTCTTCCGCTGGTACTTTCAGGATGTGTTCCAATGCGATTTCCGTACCTGGAGGGCTAATCTCAGAATTGAGGAGGCCAAGCGCTTCATTGAGACGACTCCGGGGGTGTCGATGAACGTGCTTGCCTTGAAACTTGGCTTCGGCACCTCGCAGAACTTCTACCATCATTTCAAGAAAGTGGTCGGGATGACCCCGACCGAGTACCTCGCCAAAATCGAAGAAGACAAACAATCGGACGGCCGCTGATCCTGTCGGTCGCTGAGCCTGTCGAAGCGTGGTTGCTGAGCTTGTCGAAGTATGGTTGCTGAGCTTGTCGAAGCACACCGCTCGCACTTCGACAGGCTCAGTGACCGGTGCACCTACACCCTGCTGACCTTGGTCACGTGCTTGAGCAGCCTGATCTGCGAGATAACCTTGTCAAGTTCCGTGTTGGACGGCACCGAGATCCTCATCGTGATCTCGTAGATTCCTCCGCGGTTGTTCTCGCTGACGTTGAATGCGCGCAGAGACGCCTTGAAGGTGTTCACAATCTCAGTGATCTGTCCGATCACGGACGACTCGTTGTCAGCCACTATCTTGAGCGAGCTCTGGAAACTGCCTCCCGCAGGGGTGTCCGCCCATTTCACCTTCTGAATCCTGTACGGGTAGGCGCTGATGAGCCTTGCGGCGTTGGGACACGAGATCCTGTGGATCTTGATGCCCTCTGTCCTGGTCACGAACCCGAACACGTCGTCTCCGAAGACCGGGTGGCAGCACTTGGACATCTTGTAGTCCAACCCCTTGAGGTCACGGGCGTTAAGCACGAGAATGTCATCGGTTGAGTTCTGCCTGTCGCCCCATTCCGCCGATCTGGTCCCGATCCTCTCCGCCTCCGCCTCCCTGGCGGCCTCGATCGCCTCGGCGTTCATCCTGTCCCTGTCAAGGATGTAGTTCTTCACGTCATTGACATCGACGTCCCCGTCGGCCACGGCCGCGTAGAACGAGTTAAGAGTCGCAAACTTGAGTTTCTTCAGGAACTCGGCGACGACCTCGTCCGGAAACTCTAACTTCCAGTTCTTCAGCCTTCTGCCGAGAAGTTCCTTGCCTTGGGCCGCTTTTTTATATTCCTCCTCATTGAGTTCCTGCCTGATGCGGTTGCGGGCCTTCGATGTCACGACAAAATTCAGCCAGTCGGATGACGGCTTCTGGTTCTTGCCGGACATAATGTCAACGATGTCTCCGGTCTTGAGCTTTTCCCGGATGGACACCGCCTTGCCGTTGACGCGGCCGCCGGCGCAGCGGACTCCGAGTCCTGAATGAATATTAAAGGCGAAGTCCAGCACGGTCGCCCCGGCGGGCAGAATCCTAAGCTCACCTGAAGGGGTGAACACGAATATCTCCTTTGAAGGCGGCTGCGGAAGCTCATCCGGTGTGCTTTCGTGCGGATGCTCAAGGGCGTAACGCACGGAGGTCAGCCATTTGTCCAGCTGGGCCTCGTGCTTGATGCCCTTGTAGGACCAGTGCGAGGCCTGTCCGTTCTCCGCCTCGTCGTCCATCCTCTTCGTCCTGATCTGGACCTCAATGTAGGCCCCGCTCTTGTTCTTGACGGTGATGTGCAGGGACTCGTAGCCGTTCGGCTTCGGGTTGGTCACCCAGTCGCGGAGGCGTTTCGTGTCGGCCTCATATTCCTCGGTCACGTAGGAATAGACTTTCCAGCAGAGGTCTTTCTCCGTCTTGGTGTCAGGCTCGCAGTCGATGATGAAGCGGATCGCGAACACATCATAGACCCCCTCGAACGGAACCTTCTGCTTCTGCATCTTCCTCCAGATCGAGTACGCCGTCTTTGTCCTGATCTTCAGCTTGTAGCGGATTCCGGCGTCGGAAAGCGTCTTCTTGAGCGGCTCGATGAACTCCTCGGTAAGGCGCTCCCTGTCCCTTTCCGTGGCCTTCAGTTTGTTGGTGATGGCCCGGTACTGCTCCGGCTCGGCGAAACGGAAGTAGATGTCCTCCATCTCGCTCTTGATGTTGTAGGGTCCAAGCTGGTGGGCCAGAGGAATGTAGAGCATCAGGGTCTCCAGGATCTTCTTCTCCCTGGAGGCCTTCGGGAACATCTCCAGATGGCGCATAACCTCCAGCCTGTCGGCGATCTTCAGCACGGTCACCCGCGGGTCCGTGGAGTACTGCACGATCAGTTTCTTGTAGCTCTCGGCCTCAAGCCTCGTGTCCTTAGGCTTGATTGTGGCTATCTTGTTGAGACCCTCCACCATCTTATGGACATCCTCCGGGAATCCGCTCGCCCCCAGGTCGATCTCAGGATGCTTCCTTGTGGCCTCGTGGAGAAACACCGCCGCCACGCAGTCAGCCGGAAGTCCGATCTCGTCGGCGGCTATCAGCGCCACGTTGACCGGATGCTCTATGAAAGGATGCCCGTTGCCCCTCGTCTCGTCGGCCAGCGCCTTGGATGCGATGGCGTAGGCCTTGTCGATGAGAGCCTGTCCGCCCTCGTCGTACTGGGGAAATCTCTGATGAATCGTGTCCATAGCAAAGTTCGTTTATGTCCTCAATCCCTCAAAAGTAGTAATTTTCTATGAATATTGCAGGCCGCGTCAGGCGTATTCCTCAAAAAAAGGTGGCATTGTTAAAAATTATACAGGAATATTCGTGGAATATTGAAATTTTATACATACATTTGCAACGCATTTGAATAAATATGCTTTTGGGATGAAAAGTAAACTTGAAAGGCAGAGGGTGATCCGGGAGGTCATCAAGGACAACAGGGTGGCGAATCAGGAAGAGCTTTCCGTTTTGCTTTCGCAGCGTGGAATGAACGTTGCGCAGGCGACGTTGTCAAGGGACATCAGAGAGTTGAGAATCACCAAGATTCACGATGGCAACGGCTATTTCTACAGCCTTCCGCAGCCGGGAATGCTGCGCGGTGTCCTTCGGGATTCATCTATGTCCTCCGACAGCATCGACAGCCTGGAGTTCTCCGGCTCGATGGCCGTGATCAAGACGCGTCCGGGACATTCCGGGATGATCGCTTCGATCATTGACGAGGGTCGTCTTCCTGAGGTTATGGGGACTCTGGCCGGTGACGACACGATCCTGCTTGTTCTCCGCGAGGGGTTCACGCACGACGAGGTCGCCGATTCGCTTTCCGGAATATTCAAAGGCATTGACGGCAAAAGAGTGAATTAGAATTAAGGTATTAACGAACTTTACAAGATGACGCAGGACGAATTGACTATTGAGGTCGCTTCGGACAAGCACCTCATTTATGTCGATGAGATTCTAAAGACAATAGAGGACGCTGCCAAGGTGAGAGGGACCGGCATCGCGAAGAGAAAGCCGGAGTACGTGGCGCAGAAGATCAGGGAGGCCAAGGCCGTGATCGCTCTGCAAGGCAAGCGGTTCGCCGGATTCAGCTACATCGAGACCTGGGAGCACAAGCAGTACGTGACGACTTCCGGTCTGATCGTGCATCCGGATTTCAGGGGCCTGGGACTGGCCAAGAGGATCAAGGATCTGACCTTTTCGCTGGCGCGTACCCGCTGGCCTCACGCCAAGATATTCAGTCTCACCAGCGGTGCGGCTGTGATGACGATGAACACCCAGCTTGGCTACAAGCCGGTGACGTTCGCCGAGCTTACCACGGACGAGGCTTTCTGGAAAGGTTGTGAGGGCTGCGTCAATGTGGATGTCCTCAAGCGCACGGACAGAAAGTACTGCATCTGCACGGGAATGCTCTTCGACCCGGAGGAACACCTCCCGGCGAAGATTCCTCAGGATGTTCTCGACCGCATCCGCAGGATCGAGGAGGCCGAGAATGAAGGCAATAATAATTAATGAATATGGGAAAAAAGAAAGTTGTGGTCGCCTTCAGCGGTGGCCTTGACACATCATTCACAGTGATGTACCTCGCCAAGGAAAAGGGCTACGAGGTCTATGCGGCGTGCGCCGACACCGGCGGATTCAGCGCTGAACAGCTTAAAACCAACGAGGCGAATGCCTACAAACTCGGGGCGAAGGAATATGTCACCCTCGACGTGACCAAGGAATATTACGACAAGAGTCTGCGCTATATGATCTTCGGCAACGTGCTGAGGAACGGAACCTATCCTATCTCGGTCTCTTCCGAAAGAATATTCCAGGCTATGGCCATCGCCCGCTATGCCAAGTCGATCGGGGCTGACGCCATCGCCCACGGCTCCACCGGGGCGGGAAATGACCAGATCCGTTTCGATATGACGTTCCTTGTGATGGCTCCGGGAATCGAGATCATCACTTTGACGAGGGATATGGCCTTGACCCGCCAGTTCGAGGTTGACTACCTCAACGAACACGGCTTCAAGGCTGATTTCAAGAAACTTAAATATTCCTACAACGTCGGTCTCTGGGGCACTTCCATCTGTGGCGGTGAGATTCTTGACTCCGCCAAGGGTCTTCCGGAGGAGGCGTACCTGAAGCAGATCACCAAGGAGGGTTCGGAGATCATCGAGATCGAGTTCGACAAAGGTGAGATCGCCGCGGTCAACGGGAAGAAGTTCGCCGACAAGGTCGCCGCGATCCAGGAGATCGAGTCGATCGCCGCTCCGTACGGCATCGGCCGTGATATGCACGTCGGGGACACCATCATCGGCATCAAGGGTCGTGTCGGCTTCGAGGCCGCCGCTCCTATGCTGATCATCGCCGCCCATAAGTTCCTTGAGAAGTTCACGCTCAGCAAGTGGCAGCAGTACTGGAAGGATCAGGTGTCCAACTGGTACGGGATGTTCCTGCACGAGAGCCAGTACCTTGAGCCTGTGATGAGGGACATCGAGGCGATGCTTGAGAGCAGCCAGAGGAACGTGACCGGCAAGGTGACGATGGAGCTTCGCCCGTGGTCGTTCTCGACGGTCGGTGTGGATTCTCCTTGCGATCTTGTCAAGACCAAGTTCGGTGAGTACGGCGAGATGCAGAAGGGCTGGACCAGCGATGACGCCAAAGGCTTCATCAAAGTCACCTCCACCCCTCTCCGTGTCTATTACGCCGCCCACAAATCCGAAGGCGACCAACTCGAAAAGGAGTTATAATGAACAATTAAGGAGAAAATTGACATTCCGCACTATTCCGTCAGTTGTCTCCCAATCTTTTCCACGAAGGAAAGAAGAATGAAGGTAGAAGGAAAATAAGGGAAGGAAGTGAAGGAGGAGAAAGAGGAGAAGGAGGCACGCAGTGCCGACAGGGCCTCCCGGCGAGGGAGGCGGTGGAGGGTGGCGCTCCCACGGGAGCTGTCGCGGAGCGACTGAGGGGTAGAAGGAAAATAAGTCGCACTTCCGTTGAATAGTGAGATGAGTTTCTGATATTGATAATTTAGTTTGATGAGTTTAAATGAGTACATACGTGTCGGAATCGTAGGGGCCGCCGGCTACACCGCCGGTGAGCTTCTGCGGATTCTGGCCAATCATCCGGCCGTGAAGGTTGTCTTCGCGCAAAGTTCCAGCCACGCCGGAGAACCTGTCTGGTCCGCCCATCAGGATCTTCTTGGAGAGACGGACCTGAAGTTCAGCGCCGACGCACCTGTGGAGCAGGCCGACGTCCTGTTCCTTTGCTCCGGCCACGGAAAATCCAAAGGCTTTGTTCATTCCCTCCCGGAAAGCTACAAGGGAGCGATCATCGACCTCAGCAATGATTTCCGCCTTGCGGCTGATGCGGAGGGCTTCGTCTATGGCCTTCCTGAGGCATTCAGGGACAAGATCGTGAAGTCCAGGCACATAGCCAATCCTGGCTGTTTCGCCACCTCGATCCAGCTGGCCCTCCTTCCTATGGCCAAGGCCGACAGGCTTCCGGAGATCCACGTCACCGGAATCACCGGCTCGACCGGAGCCGGGCAGGCCCCGTCGGAGACGACGCATTTCAGCTGGCGTGCCAACAACCTCTCGATCTACAAGGCGTTCACCCACCAGCATCTGGGCGAGATAGGGGAGACCCTTCACACACTCGCTCCGGGCTTCGGAGGAGAACTCAACTTCGTTCCGGTCAGGGGCGACTTCACCAGAGGCATCTTGGCCTCGGTCTATTTCGACTGCGACCTTTCCGAGGAGGAGGCCGTGGCTCTTTACAAGGACTACTACAAGGACGAGCCTTTTGTCCACGTCATCGACACCAATCCTGATCTCAAGATGGTCGTCAACACGAACAAGTGCGTGATGAATGTCCGTAAGCACGGCCGTAAGCTCCACGTGATCAGCGTGATCGACAATCTCGTGAAGGGCGCTTCCGGCCAGGCCGTCGAGAACATGAACCTCATCTTTGGCCTCCCTGAGGACACCGGCCTGCACCTCAAGGCCACACGGTTTTAATTTGTTATTATTATGTATCTTTTCGACGTATATAGCCTCTTTGACGTGACACCCGTCAAAGCCAAAGGCACAAGAATATGGGATGACAAGGGACAGGAGTACCTGGACCTCTACGGCGGCCACGCCGTCATCTCCGTCGGCCACTGCCATCCGAAGTATGTGGCCGCTGTCACCGACCAGCTGAACAGGATCGGCTTCTACTCCAACAGCGTGAAGAACCCTCTCCAGGTGGAGCTGGCGAAAAAAATCGGCGAACTCTCCGGACTCACGGACTACTCCCTCTTCCTGATCAACTCAGGAGCCGAGGCCAACGAGAACGCCCTCAAACTCGCCTCGTTCCACACAGGCAAGGACAGGATGATCGCCTTCAAAGGAGCCTTCCACGGAAGAACCTCCGGAGCGGTGGCCGTCACCGACAATCCGAAATATTCAGCGCCGTTCAACTCCCACCACAAAGTCACCTTCCTGCCGCTCAATGACCTGGAGGCGGTGAAGGCGGAGATTGCCAAGGGCGATGTCGCTGGCGTGATCATCGAGGGCATCCAGGGTGTCGGCGGAATCATCATCCCGGACGACCAGTTCCTCCGTGACCTGCGGGAGGTGACCAAGGCCGCCGGAGTCGTGCTGATCCTCGACGAGATCCAGAGCGGCTACGGCCGCAGCGGCAAGTTCTTCGCCCATCAGTGGGCCGGGATCAAGCCGGACATCGTCACGATGGCCAAGGGAATGGCCAACGGCTTCCCGATCGGCGGAGTCCTCATCTCACCGGAGTTCGAGGCCACCAAGGGGATGCTCGGAACGACATTCGGAGGCAACTACCTTGCGATGGCCGCCGCTAACGCCGTCGCTGACATATTCAAAGAAGAGAACCTCGTCGCCAACGCCTTTGAGGTGGGCGAGTACCTCAAGAACTCCATCCCCGCCTCGCCGAGAATCAAGGAGGTCCGCGGCCGCGGCCTTATGGTCGGCATCGAGTTCAACGAGCCTATCGCCGGGATCAGAGGAAGGCTCCTCTACGAAAAGCACATATTCACAGGCGTTTCCGGCAAGAATATGATCCGCCTTCTTGCCCCGCTGACTCTGACCAAGGCGGACGTCGACATATTCATTAAAGCATTGGAGGAATTGCTATGAGAAGTTTTTTCCATGTAGGTGACATCGGCGATCTGGGCAAGGCGCTCGAAGAGGCCAGGCAGGTGAAGGAGACCCCGTTCGCCTGGCAGAACCTTGGCCACAACAAGACCATCATCCTGATTTTCTTCAACAGCAGCCTCCGCACGAGGCTCAGCAGCCAGAAAGCGGCTATGAACTTGGGAATGAACTCGATAGTCCTCAATGTCAACGGCGACAGCTGGAAGCTTGAGACCGAGATGGGCGTGGTGATGGACGGCGACAAGCCGGAGCACCTCCGCGAGGCGATCCCCGTCATCGGCAGCTACTGCGACCTCATCGGCGTGCGCTCCTTCGCGGGCCTGAAGGACAAAACCTTCGACTACAACGAAACCATTCTGCGCCAATTCATTGAATATTCCGGGAAACCCGTCATAAGCCTTGAGTCTGCCACGGTGCACCCTTGCCAGGCCTTCGCCGACCTCATCACGATCAATGAATATAAAAGCGTTCCCCGTCCGAAGGTGGTCCTGACCTGGGCACCTCATCCGAGGGCTCTGCCTCAGGCCGTCCCTAACTCATTCGCCGAGTGGATGAACGCGGCTGACGTTGATTTCGTCATCACCCAGCCTGAGGGCTACGAGCTTGATCCACGGTTCGTCGGCAATGCACGTGTCGAGTACGACCAGATGAAGGCTTTCGAGGGGGCGGATTTCATCTATGCGAAGAACTGGTCCTCAGTCTCGCACTACGGCCAGATCCTCAGCCAGGACCGCTCGTGGACTGTCGGCGCGCGGCAGATGGCCGTCACCAACAATGCCTACTTTATGCACTGCCTGCCAGTGAGAAGGAATATGATCGTGACCGACGAGGTGATCGATTCCCCTCGCAGTCTCGTGATCCCGGAGGCCGCCAACAGAGTCGTGTCTGCCCAGGTCGTGATGAAGCGGATGCTTGAGAACTTGAAATAATTCGCTGGTTTATAGATTGTTTTCGCAATGATAAAAGATTCGCTTAACATAATTAAGGTCGGAGGGGCGATCGTTGAGAACGAGGAGTCTCTCCAGTCCCTTCTGATGTCTTTCTCAAGCCTCAAGGGCCGGAAGATTCTCGTCCACGGCGGCGGAAAGATCGCCACCGAGGTGGCCGCAAAGCTCGGCGTGGAGACCCAGATGATCGACGGCCGCAGGATCACAAGCGCCGAGATGCTCAAGGTCGTCACGATGGTCTATGGCGGTCTTGTCAACAAGAATCTCGTGGCCAGATTGCAGGCTCTCGGAGTCAACGCCATCGGACTGACGGGCGCTGACCTTAACCTCATAATGAGCGTGAAGAGGCCTGTCCAGCCGATTAATTTCGGCTATGTCGGGGACATCAAGTACGTCAACGCCAAGGCTTTGGAGAACCTTCTTGAGTCAGGTGCCGTGCCTGTTCTCGCACCGCTCACGCACGACAAGGAAGGCTCGATGCTGAACACCAACGCCGACACGATCGCCTCGTCCGTTGCGCAGGCTCTGTCCGGGGTCTATGACGTGACCCTGACATTCTGCTCATCAACTCCGGGCGTGATGAAAGACCTGAATGATCCAACAAGCGTCATCCCGACCATCACCAGCTCTGATTTCGCCCCGATGGTCGCCGACGGCACCATCTCAGAGGGAATGATCCCGAAGCTTCAGAACGCCTTCGAGGCAATCAATTCCGGCGTTTCCCGTGTCGTGATCACCTCGGCCTCAGCCCTCTCCTCCGGCACGACCATTATGGCCGACCCCGAGACGGACGATTAGGTACTTATGGACACGATCGGGCTTTTGAGTAATTTGATACGGATTCCTTCCGTAAGCCGGGAGGAGTGCGCCGCCGCTGACTTTTTGGAAAGTTGGATGCGGGGCAACGGCTTTGATGTGAGGCGATTGGGTAACAACCTCTGGGTGGAGTCCGGCCCGAGGGACGACAGGCCTACCGTGCTTCTTAACGCCCACATTGACACCGTGAAGCCCGCTTCGGGCTACACCCGTGATCCGTTCGAGCCTTCGGTCGAGGACGGATGTCTGTACGGTCTCGGGAGCAATGACGACGGCGGATCGTTGGCGGCGCTTTTGGAGACATATTCATTGCTCATCAGGAAACCGCAGCCGTACAGGCTTGTCTTTTCGGCGACGGCCGAGGAGGAGGTGAGCGGCAAGGGCGGCCTGGATTTGATCTTCCCTGAACTCGGTCAGATCGACTTCGGGGTGATCGGCGAGCCGACCGGGATGAGGATGGCCGTGGCCGAGAGGGGACTTATGGTGCTGGACTGCACGGCTTTCGGCAAGAGTGGACACGCCGCGAGGAACGAGGGAGTCAACGCTCTCTACAAGGCAATCGACGACATCCAATGGTTCAGAAATCACACTTTCGACCGTGTGTCGGACTTTCTCGGTGCGGTCAAGATGACTGTCACCCAGATCAATGCCGGGACTCAGCACAATGTCGTTCCGGACATATGCTCGTTCGTGGTGGATGTGCGTCCCAACGGGATGTACACGAACCCGGAACTCTTGGAGATGATCAAGTCCTCCGTCAGTTGCGAGGTCAAGGAACGCTCCACCAGAATCGGCAGCTCGCATATTCCTTTGACCCATCCCGCCGTGGCCCGCGGCCTGTCCCTCGGTCTCGAACCTTTCGGCTCCCCGACCACCAGCAACCAGGCCCTCTGCCATTTCCCGACCCTCAAGATCGGCCCCGGCGACTCAGCCCGCTCCCATTCCGCTGATGAATATATCCGCCTTGACGAGATCTCCGAAGGTGTCAAGACCTACGTCGCTTTGTTCGATGGACTAAAACTTTCTGTTTAGGCTCTGGCATTAGACACTGTTTCGAAATGTTTGCCGAAAAGGCCAATAAAGATCGAGAGGGAATATTTCAAAATAGCTCCTTAATTACGATTTTATGCCTAAAATGCCTAAATTTGTGAGAAAATTGTATTAGATCCGTTGACAAACTTTAGAAAATGGTTGAAAAACGCGCGTTCTGTGTCTTTGGCCCAGAGCGCGATGCCTGCCGTTCTGGCGGTTGTGATGGCTGTCGGACAGCCTGGTTTTAATCTGTGGCTCGCTCTCGTGGCCATTGTCGGAGTGCTGAGCGCGCATTTGGGGATGAATTTAGCGGATGACTATTTTGACTACCGTGTCGATATGCTTTCCGACCGGGACAAGGTGACGAGGAGGGGATTCCGCGCGATGATGGTCAAGTACCCTTACCTGACGGACGGCAGCGTGACACCCCGTGGGCTGCTTCAGGCGATAGCCTCTTTTCTATCAGTCTCCGGCCTTTGCGGCGCTGTGATATTCATATTCAGAGGTTTGGACTCCGGTTTCGTGTCGGCTCAAGGTTCTTGGTGGATCGCCGCCATCGCTCTTGTCGGGGCGTTTTTGGGCATATTCTATACCGCTCCTCCTTTCAAGCTTGCGTACAGGGGAATCGGTGAGCTTGTGATAGGATTCATATTCGGTCCGCTGCTGATGCTTGGGGTTTATTATTCCTCCTGCGGAAGGATTGACGCCGAGGTTGTCTGGGCTTCCGTCCCTGTGGGACTGTTGGTCCTTAACATCCTGTTCACCCATAGTTTCATCGAGAGGGAAAGTGACGCGGCTTCCAACAAGATGACCCTCGCCCGCCTGCTTGGGTCGGACAGGGCGAATCTGGTTGCCGCCGTGGTGATAAACTTTCTGCCCTATCTGCTTGTGGCAGTGGCTGTAGCCGCCGGGTATATGTCCCCGCTCTACCTTCTTGTTCTGCTTGTGTTCCCGAATTCCGTCTGGCTTTGCCGCTCGTTGCGGGCGTACAATGAGGGTGACACCGGAGTACCCGAAAGGCCGCTGCCCTGGCTTGGCCCGATGGGGGACTGGGACGGGATACGGCAGGCGGGAATCGACTGGTTTATGATGCGGTGGCTGGCGGCGAGGAACATCCTCAGTGAGTTCTGTCTCATTGTGCTGGTTGTCAGACTTATCCTTATTCTTCAATAATCGTTATGAGCAAGTTTTCTGAAATAGCATATCTTCCTTTCTGGTGGCTGCGTGCTGTGTGCGGCTGCAAAAAACCTCTCCAGAGTGTGGTTTTCATCTCTGACAGATGCAATCTCAGCTGCAAGCATTGCAGCGTCTATAACCACGAGAAGCCCAACGACAAGACATTCGCCCGGATTGAGGAGGAGTTGAGGTACTGCTACTCCTTGGGTTCGCGTTTTGTGGATTTCGAGGGCGGCGAGCCGTTCATCTGGAGGGACGGGGACAAGACGGTCAACGATCTCTGTGTCCTTGCTAAAAAGATAGGATTTTTCTCCTGCACGATCACCTCGAACGCTCAGTTGCCTTTTGACGGGAGTGTGGCCGACAGCATCTGGGTCTCGATGGACGGTGTCGGGGAGGCTCACGACCTGATCAGGGGCAAGGGCGCTTTCGCGAGACTTGAAAAGAATGTCGCCGACTGCGGCTGCCCCGCCTTGAGCGCCAATATGGCGATCAACAGCCTCAACTACGAGTCCGTCGCCAATGCCATTGAATATGTCGCCTCGAATCCGGCCTTCCGGATGATTTCCCTCAACTTCCACACACCGTTCCCCGGCACTGAGCATCTTGAGCTGCCTCACGACAAAAGACTTGAGGTGATTGACCTGATTTTGGACTATAAGAGGAGAGGTTTCCCGATAATGAACTCAAGAAGCGGCCTGCTCAAGATGCGTGACAATGATTTCACGAGGCGGTGCTGGATGACCAACTTCATCTTCGCCGACGGGACACGCAGCGATATCTGTGCCGGTCACGCCGCTGGGCTCTGTCCGAAATGCGGTTTCTGTATGGCCGGTGAGGAGTCCGCCGTGATGGAACTCCGCCCCGACACCATCCTCTCCGCCCTCAGGCTGCGCGGGTAGCCTGTCCAGTTTGTTGCCTTGTTGCCCTGTAGCCTGTCCTGCCAGTGGTCCTGTGGCCTTGTAGCTTGTCCTGCCTGTAGCCCTGTCCTCACGATGTCTTTTCCCAGTTCCGGCCTCTTTCGGCGGATAGCACCTGCTGTCTGCCTCGGAGATTCGTCGAAACTACCTGAATATATTTCAGATGTCCTTAGAGGTTTAAATCCGTCGTTTCTTCCGGCCTCTTTCGGCAGATAGCACCTGCTGTCCTCCTCGGAGATCCGTCGAAACTGTCTGAATATATTCCCTCAAAGTTTCAAATTAATATAGTTAAGTAGCTTCTTAGATAGCGGGAGTGAATTTCTTTTTTTTTATTTGGTTTATATCGTAAACCTGTTTATATTTGCAAAGAGTTTATGGCGTGTGTACAGCACCGTAAGACTCCAACGAATTATTAATCAATAAAAAAGTTAAAATTATGGAACAGAGTTCACAATTAAGCGCGGAACAAAGCCTCAAACTCATTAATGAGACCATACGTGACAACCGTCTGGTCATCACGAAAAAATCCGGCAGCCATTTCATCCTCTGGGGTGTCCTTCTCACACTGGTCGCCCTTGCCGTCTATTCCCTTTGGAAGGCAAGCGGCAACGGAGCCTGGAATCTGTTGTGGTTCGCCTTGCCGGCGATAGGGTATCCACTCGCCGTGGTTCTGGAAAAGGATGCCGAGCGCATCCCGTCAAGCCTTATCAGCAGACTTCTCGGATGGACTTGGGGAGTGTTCGGGGCGTTTGCCTTGACTGTGAGTCTCTGCGCGATACTTTTCGCTCCGATGAACCTGACCTTGGCCATTATCTTGCTTTTTGGCTTCGCTGAAAGCATTTCAGGAATGATTATTAAGAATCTTCCGATTGTCATAGCCGGATTCCTGACGGGGATACTTGGAGCTGCCGCGGCGGTCAAACTTTCCGCTGACTGCGCCCAAATATTACTTTTCGTCATCGCCGGAGTGGTACTGGCGCTTACGGGAGTGTGTGTGAAATGCTTAAATAAGTAGTTGATGTTCAGAAAACTCAATCCTCTCCTGCACTCTGAGCTAAGGCTTGCCGTGATGTCGATTCTCGTAGGGGTGGACGAAGCTGATTTCGTCTATATCCGTAAACAGACCGGTGCGACCGCAGGCAACCTTAGCGTCCAGTTGGACAAGCTGAACGAGGCTGGCTACATAACGGTGGAGAAAGGCTTCAAAGGCAAGAAACCCTGCACGACCTGCCGTGTGACAGAGTCCGGCGTCGCCGCTTTCTCCGAATATGTGTCCGCCTTGAAGGACTATATCGCCTGACCTCTGTAGATGATAGACCTTTCCGCACATTTTTTTGTAAAATGCTGGCGAAAGATGCCCTCCTGAATACACTGTGGAGGGGTGCGTTCTGCCAACTAAGCCTCTAAAGTGGGCAGTTGGCGGAATCCGCCCCTCTACAACGTCGTGGAACAAGGATTCTTCGCCAGCATTTTACAAAACGAAAGGAGGAACAAAAAGATCATCAACCGTTATCACGCTTTGGATTATGTCGCTATGTGAATTGCGCTTGACTCCCGCAGTTGTGACTAATGTCAGAATAATCGATTTCGATGTCCCCGTCTCGGATTGGAAAACATCGATGCGTTTAAGCAGTTTTTGTTCCTCTTCGCTGTCGATCTCGTATTCGGAACGAGAGAACTTCATCTCGCATAGATTCACGGTATCGTCTTTGCGGTCGATCAGCAGGTCTATCTGTACTTTGGGAGACTCTGGACTGCTTCTCCAGGAGCAGGCGTTGGTCTGAACTCCAGCTATTCCAAGCCTTTGCTTGATCTGCGGCAGGTGAGAGAGGCATAATTTCTCGAAAGCTAATCCGACCCAGGTGTTGTGTGTAGGGCTATTCTGCGAATGACTCCAGAATTGGGAATCGTGGAAGCGGTTCTTGGTGATGAATGAGAAATAAAACATTGTGAAGAAGTCAGTCAGCTGAAATAGTGTCTCCTTTGGCAATCTGTTGCCGGATGATTGAGACTGATTGCCGAACGGCAGGTAACTTCTGATAAATCCGCATTGCTCCAGTTCCTCAAGCATCCCGCTGAAGGCTCCGTTGTCGGTAAGAGATGAACGGGAGAGGAGTTCGCGGCGTGTCAGTCCTTTGCCGACCTGTGCGAGTGTTGTGACCACGGCGATGTAAGGCTCAGGCTTTTTGAAGAGTGCTCGATATAGTGACGAAAACTCATCACGAAGTTCTGAATCAGCGCCAAAGAAAAGCCGGTCGATGTTCTGCGCAAGACTCAATGACTTGTCCATCATTGAGAAATAATACGGAATGCCTCCCATCACCATATAGCATTCGGCTATCTGTCGGCGGGAAAACCTGAATCCATAATAGCTGAAATATCGTTCGCAGTCATAGAGACAGAATGGTTCTACAAGGATCTGATGTGTCAGCCGTCCGTGAAGTCCTCCCTTGTTGTTGATAAGGTTACTGATCATCCAAGACGTCGCTGATCCGCAGACAATCAACTTGATGTCATCCCTAAGTGACGCCCAACTGTTCCAGAAATTCTCTAACGCAGGTATGAATCCGGACTTAGCGCTGTCCATCCACGGCAGTTCGTCGATGAATATTATTTTTCTTCCCTCAGGTAGTCCCTCAATATGGCGAGAAAGCTCACTGAATGCGAGTATCCAATTCTTTTGGACAGATATTCTTTCTGTGTTGAAATATCTTTGTATGGCAACGGCGAAATTTGTCAGTTGGTCCGTTTTCGATGCGTTATACATTCCAGTGACAAAAAAAGCAAAGTTGTCTTCGCAGGCTTTCCTTACAAGGAAAGTCTTGCCGACTCGCCTTCGTCCGTAGATCGCAACGAACTCTGAACGCTGTGAGTTTAAACATTTTTCGAGCTTTGCCGCTTCTGCTTCTCTTCCAATCAGTTTCTGTTTCACTTCAGATGTTATTTTCTGCGCAAAGATAGGATTTTATAGCTATTTGCGCAAATAATCATAATATTTTCTGCGCAAACGGTATTAATTTCCCACTTTGCGCAGAAAATACTGAATGTTCCAGCCTTCGGAGAATATTCCACCCCTCTACAACATCGTAGAACAAGGATTCTTCGCCGACATATTCGTTGGCTCACATTGTCAGGGCGGTGATTGTGACACAAGGACCGTGTTTCGCAATCCATTGAATGATAAATGATTCCGAGTCTCTGCCATTCCATTCGCCCCGGCACGCTTCTGTAAATGGCTGATATATCGTTAATTGTGTTTTACGGTCGCTGTCAACCGTCAACAGTCTCTTAATATAGCTGATAAAGACTTGGCCGCATTTTCGATTGATAATGCGGCCGTTCTTGTGATGTAAGTTGCAGAATTTCAATTAAATATGTTTTCCGCGGAGGAGGACCTGGCGGATGAAGGGGGTCTGGTGGCAGTAGGGGATGAAGGCGAGGGACGGGACGGGGAGCGTGACGATCAGGTTGGCGAGTTTGCCGGGGGTGATCGAGCCGAGGTCCTCGGCGACGCCCATCGCGTAGGCGGAGTTCAGGGTGCAGGCGTTGAAGGACTGGGCGGGAGTCAGACGCATCCTGATGCAGCCTAAGGCCATCACGAAACGCATATCACCGGAAGGGGAGGAACCCGGATTGTAGTCCGAGGCGAGAGCCAGGCCGAGACCCGCGCTGACATATTCCTTTGCCCTGCCGTAGGGGATTCCGAGGAAGAAGGAGGAGCCGGGGAGCATCGTCGGCATCGTGCGGGAGTTCCGCAGGGCCTCGATCTCCGCGTCGGTGGTGCGCTCCAGGTGATCGACCGAGAGGGCGTTGTGGGCCACGGCCACCTGCACTCCGCCAGAGCAGGCCAGCTCGTTGGCGTGTATCTTCGGGACAAGACCGTAACGTTCTCCGGTGCTGAGGATTTTGTCCGTCTCGGAGACTGTGAAGAACCCCTCGTCGCAGAAGACATCCACATAGTCGGCCAGACCTTCGGCGGCAACGGCAGGGATCATCTCCTCGCAGACCAAGTCAACATATTCATTCTGACGGCCTTTGAAGGCTCTGCCGACGGCGTGCGCTCCGAGGAACGTCGCCTTGATGACGGCGGGAGTGCTTTCCTTGACGCGGCGGATCACCCGCAGCATCTTCAACTCGTCCTCAAGCGTGAGGCCGTAGCCGCTCTTGATCTCGATCGCTCCCGTTCCCTTCGCGGTCATCTCGCGGACGCGCGACATTGTCTGTGAATATAATTCCTCTTCGTCCGTGCGGTGCAGCAGGTCGGCCGAGTTGAGGATGCCGCCTCCTCTGGCGGCTATCTCCTCGTAACTCAGTCCGTTGATCTTGTCGATGAACTCTTGTTCACGCGTTCCGGCGTAGCAGATGTGGGTGTGCGAGTCGCAGAAGGCCGGCATCACGAGTCCGCCCCCGGCGTCGATGACCTCGTCCGAGGAACCGGCCGGAGGACAGTCTGACATATTCCCGAATCCGACGATTCTCTCGCCTTCGATCGTGAGGTACGCGTCCTTGAGCGAGCCGACCTCGTCCATTTCGGCGCCACGCTTCCGTAGGACACCTTTCGGGACGATTCCGATAAGCTCACCGATGTTGGTGATTATGGTCATCTTATGAACTCGATTGATTTCTGGATGAGCGGGTGCATATAGACATCGTCACTGATGAACTGCACGACCTTGCGGTACTCGCTGAAGATCCCCTCGATGGTCTCCGAGGACTTGTCACCGGACAGCTGATGCCTGAAGTCAAGCGCCTGCGCTGCGTTGAACAGTTCGATTGCAAGCACTTCCTCGCAGTTGTCGATGACCCTTACGAGCTTCGTGGCGGCGTTCGAGCCCATACTGACGTGGTCCTCCTGTCCCTGGGATGACGGAATGGAATCCACCGAAGCAGGCCAGCAGAGTCCCTTGTTCTGGCTGACGATCGATGCGGCGGTATATTGCGGAATCATAAAGCCGCTGTTGAGACCCGGCGTGGCGACAAGGAATTTCGGCAGGCCGCGCTGACCGGAGATCAGACGGTATATTCTTCTCTCTGAGATGTTTGCCAGCTCGGACATAGCGATCGCCAAGGTGTCCATCGGGATGGCGATAGGCTCTCCGTGGAAGTTGCCCGCCGAGATGATCATATCCTCGTCAGGAAAGACGTTAGGGTTGTCTGTGGCGCTGTTGATCTCGTTCTCGATCACCGACTCCACGTAGCGGATGTTGTCTTTCACCGCGCCGTGGACCTGCGGAATGCAGCGGAATGAATATGGATCCTGAACGTGTTCCTTCGGACGCCGGATCAGCCCGCTGCCCTCAAGCAGGGTCATATAACGGGCGGCCGTGTCGATCTGCCCCTTGTGCGGCCTGAGCTGATGGGTCAGCGGAAGGAAAGGCTCGATGCGGCCGTCGTAGGCCTCCAGGGACATCGCCCCGATCCTGTCGGCCCACTCCGAGAGCCTGTGGCACTGGATCAGAGACCAGATGGCGTGGGCGCTCATGAACTGTGTTCCGTTCAGAAGCGCAAGTCCCTCCTTGGACTGAAGCCTGATCGGCTCCCAGCCCATCTCGTCCCAGACCTCCTTGCTTGGCCTGACCTTGCCTTTGTAGAGGACCTCGCCGAGTCCGATCAGCGGAAGGCTGAGGTGGGCGAGAGGCGCGAGGTCTCCGGATGCTCCCAACGAACCCTGCTGATAGACAACGGGAAGGATGTCGTTGTTGAACATATCCAAGAGCCTCTGGACAGTGATGAGCTGCGCGCCGGAATGCCCGTAGGAAAGGGACTGGGCCTTCAGCAGAAGCATCAGCCTCACAATCTGAGGACGTACCGTCTCTCCGGTCCCGCAGGCGTGCGACATCACAAGGTTGTGCTGAAGCTGCGAGAGCTGGTCGGCCGGGATGGTCACGTTGCACAGAGACCCGAAGCCGGTGGTCACTCCATAGACCGGACGACCGAGATCCTCCATCTTGCTGTCCAGGTACTTGCGGCATTTCTCGATGGCCGCCACGGCCTCATCACCAAGTTCCACCCTCTCGTGGTTCTCAAGTATGGCCTTGAGCCTTGAGAGGCTCAGATGTTCATTTGAGATTATGTGTGTCATATTCTTAATCTTCAAGAGCTTGTCTTACAATATTCTCGTCCGCGGCGTTCGGCACAGTCACCTGGAGTTCAGGCGTTCTGCCCATCTCCCGGAGGATGGCGTGCTCCGCGCCTTCGTTGCGCGCCCAGCTGCGGCGGGCTATTCCGTTGTTCACGTCCCAGAACAGCATCCGCGTGATGTGTCTGTCAGAGTCGGCCGACCCGTCGATCACCATTCCGAATCCTCCGTTGATGACCTCGCCCCAGCCGACACCGCCTCCGTTGTGGATGGAGACCCAGGTGGCCCCGCGGAAAGAGTCGCCGATGACGTTCTGGATGGCCATATCGGCCGTGAACCTCGAACCGTCGTAGATGTTGGAGGTCTCCCTGAACGGTGAGTCCGTGCCGGAGACATCGTGGTGGTCGCGTCCAAGCACGATCGGCGCGGTGATCTCGCCGTTTCGGATCGCCTCGTTGAAGGCGAGCGCTATCTTGGTGCGGCCCTCGCAATCTGCGTAAAGGATGCGCGCCTGCGAGCCTACCACCAGATTGTTCCTGCCTGCCTCCTCTATCCAATGAATATTGTCGTTCAGCTGACCTTGAATCTCCTCCGGGGCGGTCTCAAGTTCCTTTTTAAGAACTTTTACCGCGATCTCGTCCGACTTCGCCAGATCCTCGGGCCTCTCGCTCATACAAACCCAGCGGAACGGCCCGAAGCCGTAGTCGAAATAAAGCGGACCCATAATGTCCTGGACGTAGGACGGGTAGCGGAAGGTTCCGTCTGACTTGCAGATGTCCGCTCCGGCCCGGGATGACTCAAGCAGGAAGGCGTTGCCGTAGTCGAAGAAGTACATCCCCTTGGCGGAGAGCTTGTTGATGGCGGCGACGTGCCTTCTGAGCGAGGCCTTGACCGCCTCCCTGAATCTCTCCGGCTCCTCGGCCATCATCCTGACGGACTCCTCAAACGACTGGCCTACAGGGTAGTAGCCTCCGGCCCACGGATTGTGGAGCGAGGTCTGGTCTGAGCCGAGATCCACAGGAATGTCCTCGGCCGCGAGTCTCTCCCACAGATCCACGACATTGCCCACGTAGGCTAACGAGACGGTCTCCTTGCCGGCCGTGGCCTTGCGGATCCGGCTGATCAGCTCGTCCAGATCCTCGTGAAGCTCATCGACCCAGCCTTGCTCGAAGCGTTTGCGGGCGGCCTTTGGATTGATCTCGGCGGTCACGCTGACGACACCGGCGATGTTCCCGGCCTTCGGCTGCGCCCCCGACATCCCGCCCAGCCCGGCCGTGACGAAGAGCATTCCTTTCATATTCTCTCTCGTTCCGGCGATTCCTTTGGCTTTCAGTTGCTTGCGTGCAGCGTTCATCACCGTGATCGTCGTTCCGTGGACGATTCCCTGCGGGCCGATGTACATATACGACCCAGCCGTCATCTGTCCGTACTGGGACACCCCAAGCGCGTTGAATCTCTCCCAGTCATCCTGTTTGGAATAGTTCGGGATGACCATTCCGTTGGTCACCACGACTCTCGGAGCGTCCTTGTGGCTCGGAAACAGTCCCATCGGGTGTCCGGAGTACATCGAAAGCGTCTGCTCGTCAGTCATCTCGGCGAGGTACTTCATCGTGAGCCTGTACTGCGCCCAGTTCTGGAAGATCGCCCCGTTCCCTCCGTAGATGATCAGCTCGTCCGGATGCTGGGCGACCCTCGGATCCAGATTGTTCTGGATCATCGCCATAATGGCGGCAGCCTGGCGGCTTCTGCAAGGATATTCATCAATGGGTCTTGCGTAGATGTCGTAGGAAGGGCGGAAGCGGTACATATAGATGCGACCGTAGTCCTTCAGCTCTTTGGCGAACTCCGGCGCCAGAGTGGCGTGGAACTTGGCCGGGAAGTATCTCAATGCGTTCCTCAGCGCCAGTTCCTTCTCCTCCTTTGTGAGGATGTCCTTGCGCTTCGGGGCGTGGTTGACGGCTGTGTTGTAAGGCTTTGGCTCCGGGAGCCTGTCCTGCGGGATGCCCGCGAGTATCTCTTCCTGAAACTTATCCATTGATCTTGGCGTTTACGATTCCCAGAATCTCCTTCTCTTCCGCGATGGCTTTCTCGGCGATCT
Organism: uncultured Muribaculaceae bacterium; assembly: GCA_964479325.1. Classification (GTDB taxonomy): domain Bacteria; phylum Bacteroidota; class Bacteroidia; order Bacteroidales; family UBA932; genus Cryptobacteroides. The sequence goes on along the minus strand of CAYZKZ010000001.1, from coordinate 15,564 downwards.
TCTCGGCCTCGGCCACGAGCTCTGCGGCCTTCGCCTTGTCGCTCAGCGAGGCTGCGTTGATCCTGACGTTGAGCTGTGCTCCAAGCACGGCGCTTCTCGCCGCCAACGCTCCGACTCCTGCGTCAGAGACGGAGTTCGGATTGCCTGTCTCGGCCATCGCCCTGACGATCTCAAAGGCCTTGAAAGCTGCCTTCATCGTGCGCAGAGGCACCTGAGTGGCGTAGAGTGTCGCCTTCTCGATGGCCTCCGCCCTTGCGGCCTTCTCCTCTTCAGTGCCTTTCGGAAGCCCGAACGCCGACATTATCCTGTCGAACGCCGCCGTGTCCTCATCGACCAAGGCCACAAGCTCGCCCATCACGGCCTGTCCTTTCTCCGCCCAGTCCGAGAACTCTTTCCAGCGGTCGTCCCAGCCTCTCTTGTGGGCCGACAGGTTGGCCACCATCGTGCCGAGAGCCGCTCCGAGGGCTCCCATATAGGCCGAGATCGAGCCTCCGCCAGGGGCCGGTGACTCTGATGCCGTCTCCGCAGCGAATCCTTTCAGCGTCATCCTGACAAGCCTTTCCTTCGCCGCCGTCTGAGCCGGATCCTCCATAAGATATTCAATGACCTTCTCGCGCGGGTCGAACGGCTTGAGGTCGTCGAGGCTCATTGACTTGACGGCGATCTTCATTATCTCGTCCTCCGAGATTCCGAGCGAGCGCTCCTGCTTCTCAAGGTAGAATTTCCCGGCGTCCAGCAGCACACGTTTCGGAACAAGTCCGACGATCTCCGCTCCTGTCACCCTGAGTCCTCTCGCCGCGGCCGCCCTGGAGACTTCCTCGTAGGCGACGTGCAGCGGCGTGGCGCGGATGTCGGTGATGTTCATCGAGACCTGGGCGATGCCATATTCATCAATATACCATCCTATCGCCTTGCATCCCTTCAGGGTGCCTGGCTGCCAGCGGTCCTTGCCGTTCTCGTCCTTGAGAACCTTCCCGGTCAGGCTTCCGCCCTCGCGCATCTTGCGGCCTTTCTCGCGCACGTCGAAGGCGACTGCCATCGCGCGGCGGGTTGAGGTGGTGTTGAGGTTATAGTTGACGGCCACGAGGAAGTCTCTGGCCCCAACGTTGATGGCTCCGCTCTTGGCGACAGTCTCATTGTACTCTTTCGGCCCGAAGTCCGGAGCCTTGGCCGGATCCGCGATCTTCTCCGGGAGGGCCTCATATTCCCCGGCCCTGCACACGGCGAGGTTCTTCCTTTCCGGCTTGAACGCTGCCGCCTCGTAGCAGTAGCAAGGGATTCCGAGCTCGTCGTAGATCCGTTTGGCCAGTCCGCGCGCCAGTTCCGCGCATTCCTCAAGGGTGGTTCCGGCCACCGGCACGAGCGGCAGCACGTCGCAGGCTCCGGAACGCGGGTGCGCCCCGTGGTGGTGTCTCATGTCGATCAGCTCGCCGGAGCGTCTGACTCCCTGAAAAGCGGCCTCAAGCACGGCCTCAGGGCTTCCCACGAAGGTCACCACAGTCCTGTTGGTGGCTTCTCCCGGATCGACGTCAAGCACCTTGACGCTCTGCTCCTCGCCGCCGACGGTCACTTTAGCCGAGGCGATAGCCTCCACGATGCCGTCAATGATGTTCCTGTCCCGCCCCTCGCTGAAGTTTGGCACGCATTCTATGATCTTTGCCATAATGGTTTTGTGTGTTTTTAAATATGTGGCTATAAATTTATGAATATTTTGCCAATATTCATTACGGAATCGAACATAAATTCCTCATATCCTTTCAGACCTGGGGACTTTCTTCCGGTCGCCGCGGTCACTGAGCCCGTCGAAGTGACCACAGGTTATGTGACCGTCACATTGTCCGTTTGGTGCGCTTCGACAAGCTCAGCGACCTGCTGGAGCGGCATAGCACAAAAAAAAGTTCTTGCCCTGTAACTTCGGCGCAAGGTAGGAGGATTTCTCAAAAAAGTTGCGACAAATTGTCACGAGTTTGCGACAATTTGTATAATCGCCGGTTTTTCGTTAGTTTGGTTAAGGCTACCCAGATTTGCGGCATCGCATATTCATTGTCCTTGAAAAAACTTTGGAATTCACTGATTATTTGCATATTTTTGTCTCTGGCTGAGGAAAACCAGATTGTTTATGGACCACATAATTGTCAAAATGCTTAGCCGTTTCATTTTCACGCGAAATTTGAGTTAAACAACGACACCGATGACTTACGATTATTGTTGCTCGCAGGATGGCCACGGCCTTGAGATGCCTGGATTTTCCGCAGTATTCATTCAGACTTTCAGCATCAGGCAGGAAAGGCGATTCTTCCTTCCGGATGAATATGTCAGGCATCTTCCGGGAGATGAGGACTATGTGTTCCATAAGGACCGCTTCATTTATGAGGAAAAAGCCGACGCGTTGGCCGTTCCGATCGTGCCGATGGGCAGAAGTATTGAGAAACAGATATTTGTCCTCCGCAATGAAGGCCAGTCTCCTGACGAGAAAAATGTCAGGCGGTTTTCCCTGCGGGGCTTTGATTTCGAGATGCCGATCGAGCCGGAGGAGGATGAGATGGAGCCGAGGCTGCTCAAGTGTCACGTCAATGTGGAGATGTCATTGTTTTTCGGCAACACCGTTTCCATCACCTATCGTTTCCTTTTTGACGGACACTCAGGAACATTGTCAGCCCCTGTCGGTATCGATCACATAATCGCGTTGCTCTCAACCTGGCTCGGCGCCGAGTACTGGAGCCGGGACACCGGTGAGGCTTGCGAGGATGGCGGATCGCGCACTAACATCAATCTTGTGGGAGACTTCAAGGTGGACAACCTCTTCTTCGGGGAGAAGGGCGAGCCTTTGGAAACTGGTGAGACACTGCCGTTGGGTAGCCTGGAACGCGGTTTCGGGAAGGTCGCTGTGAGATACAAGAGATTCATTTACCGTTCCTGCACCCGATTCAGCAAGTCTTTGAGCGGAGAGGAAAAGGCCCGGTTCCGTAAGCGGATGAAGAATATTCCGGTAAGCATTGTCAATGACTCGCGCTATGCGATGGTGGACCTGTGGGAAGACATCCGCCATCCTCTTCCTGACGGGACGGACTTGTTCGGCAATGACAGGAAAGACAGGTTGACGGAGGCTCAGATAGTAAGCCATATCCGCGACTACCACAGGCCGGAACTCATCGGCCTTATGACATTGTACCCCGGCGAATGGCCGTATAGGGACGCTGAGTCTTATGACGAGGTGTGCGGCGAGAACATCGCCATTGACACTGATGACCTTGTGCTGGTCAACAGCAACATAAGCATTGTTCTTGGAACTTATGGCCGTCGTGGAGACGGGCGGGAAACAGCCGGAACAGTGGAGAAGAAGGGTGTCAATTGGGCCGAGCATCTCAAGGAGCGGGCGCGTTATCACGTGTCCTGGCCGGAGTATCTTCTTATCCTCCAGATGGTTCTGGCGAAGAAATATGTGATAGGGCGGGCGAATGACGTGCTCATAGACGCGACATTGTCTGCGTCCAGCACATCCTCGTTGGATTTGATCGGACAGAACGCCAAACTGAGTATGAGGCTGTCCAGGATGGTTCTTCAGCTGGATGTGGTGAAGTATTCCAAGTTCGCGTCGCACAAGGTGATGTTTGACCGCACGACCAGACGGCTGAATCTGGACACTGACCTCGACCGTTTGAACGAAATGATGTCGATGGTGGACAGCAGCCTACACAATCTGAGTGATTTCAAGTCGATGAAGTCGGATTTCGTGCTGAATTTCATTCTGGCGATAATCTCTGTCGCCTCCACGTTCGAACTCTTCTTCCAGCAGTCCGAGATGCCGTTCTTGACATATTTCGGCATCCAGTCCGGCCATCTGGCCGCTGTGGTGGTGATGGTGGTGGCGTGTGTGACAATATTCGGTATGCTTCTGGTCATCTCCAAGACTGTCCGCAGTGTCTTGGATAAAATCAGGGGATTGTTTGTTTAGTAAGCGTTAAAAAATAAGTTGGTATAGGTTAGTTTAAGATAACAATATATGGAGGAAATACTTATCAAGTCGGCGACACTCCTGGACAAGGACGCGCTTGCGGATCTGTTTTATGCTCATTTGTCGGAGAATGCCGAATATGTCTCTCACGGGGAGATGCAGATGGGTGTGGGGCATCTCGTTTTCAATGGTGATGAATATGTTCCGCGGCTTGACGCCGACAGCCGCCACTTGTGGCTCGCATACATAGAGGAACACATCACCGCTGACGAAATGGCTGTCTATAAGGCGGAGGATTCAGTCGGAAACCTGCTTGGCTTCTGTGTCCTCGAAACTGACTCGGACGGCGGAGCACCTTTCGGCGTGCTTTGTGACATTCTTGTCAAAGCGGATGCGCGTGGCCGAGGTGTCGGCGGCCGTCTGTTTTCAGCCGCCGAAGGTTGGTTCAGGCAGAGGAATCTGAAAGATGTCTATCTTGAGTCCGGCAAGAATAATCACAATGCCCATAGCTTTTTTATGCGCCGCGGCTTCGTTAAAGTGTCCGAGGTGTATTATAAAGGTGAGGAATAGTTCGACCGGCCGCTGCGATCGCTGCGGTCGCTGCGGTCGCTGAGCCTGTCGAAGCGAGCCTGTCGAAGTGAGCCGAAGCGATCCGAAGCGCACCAACGGACAGGTTGTTTCGACAAGTTCAACAACCTGCCGAAGCGGCATAGCGTGAAAAAATCCTTGCCCCGTACCTCCGGAACAAGGACAAATCCTGTTTGTAAAATCGTATTATCTGACGATTGTGACGTTGTCGCGGATGCGGGCCTTGGTCAATGCCATTTCGATCTTCCGCACGGTCTCGTCGTCACAACCTTTCATCGTTATGGTGGTAAGGTTGTCGCAGCCGTCGAACACTCTATTGGTTCTATAGTCCAAGGTCAGTTTTTGTAAGTTCCACCCAGACAGGTCGAGCGAGGTGAGGCTTTCGCAGTCTTCGAACATACCTGTCATATCGGTCACGCTCTTCGTGTTCCAACCTGACAGGTCGAGTGACTTTAGGTTTTCGCATCTAAAGAACATAAACGAGATATCATCCACGTTCTGTGTGTTCCATCCTGAGATGTCAAGCGATTTCAGGCTTTTGCAGACTGCGAACATTTGGAACATATCGTTCACGTTCCGTGTGTCCCACCCAGACAAGTCGAGCGATTCTAAACGATCACAGTTAAAAAACATCATCTCCGTTGTCCACACGTTTCCTAAGTCAAGATGGCTTAATCCAGTGATTGTCGTTAGATTATTGCAAGATCCAAAAACTCGATAGCCTGTGCGAAGTCTCACCGGTTTGTTTATGTGAATCTCGGTCAGTGTCAAATTACATCCTTCGCTAGTCAGCCCTCTTGTGAGTATCAACTCCAAAGTCGCGTCATCGGTTAGTGAGTAGATTGTTCCGACCCCGCCATCATACTCGCGGTGGATCTCTCGCTCGTTGTTGTCTTGGTCATAGATCTTAAGCACATAAAAGTCTAAGTTCTGGTTGTTGTTGGTTTTGTAGCTAATCAGCCCGGGATCTTTGACGGAATCCACCTTGACATACTCTGAAGCGATGTCGTAGAGACCTGACGGGTCGGTGACCGCGATCCTGACGCTGGATGAGAGGCCATTCTCTGTCTTGGCCTTGTAGAGACCAATCGGGTCGATGACTAAAGTCAGTATTCCTGTCTCAGCGTCTGCGGAGAAATCCTTGATGTCCAAATCCTTGATGTCTCCCGCGGATGCCCTGGTGATGGTGTGGACGGCGTTGGCCGAGACCTGTCCCTTGGTGATACTACTGGCTGCGGAGTGCGGCCTTACCTCGAACTTGAGAGTAAGGTCGCGGCACTTCTTGAACTCGCCGCCTACCACAGTCACCTCGTACCTCTCCACCCCGTCTGAATATGTCGGGACGAGCGTCAGCGACTGTATCCTGCGCTCGAACCGGTCCTTCAAGGTCTTCAGATTCTTCTCCAGATCGGACACCCGCGTTCCGAGGGCTTCCAGTTTGCCGTTCACGTCATTAACTACGGAGTCGATTCGGTCGTTGACCGTCTTCACCTCGGCGGCGATCTTCTCGCTCATCCTTCCCTCGGCCTCTCCGACGGCGTCCTTGATGGCCTTCTCGTAGGCGGTCTTGATGTCTGTCTTCGCCTTTTCAAGGTCGGATCTGAGGGCGGAGATGCTCTCGGCGTTGTCCTTGACGGCCTTGTCGGTCTCCTCCAGTCCTGCCTTCAGCGAACCGATCTCCCCGGTGTTCCCTGCGATCAGCGCCAGCAGGCTGTCCCTCTGGGATTTCATCCTCCTCTCAAGGCTGTCCTTCTGTGTCTCAAGCGCCGCCTTTGTCTCCTCTATCGTCCAATAGGCGGTGAGCCTCTCGTTCACCCAACCCTTGAGCGACTTCTCCAGATCGCTGACCGATGTCTTGACCTCCTCGATGCTCTTGTCCAACTTCTTGTCAAGCTCGGTGATGGATCCATCCAGCCCGTCGAGCCTGCCGTCGATCCCGTCCAGCCTTTTGTCGATGCCGGAGATCCTCTCCAGCGCCCCGTCAAGTCTCTTGCCGAGTCCGGCGACCTCTTCCACGATTCCGTTGTACTGCTCCAGTGTCGCGAACGTGGCTGAAGCCCAGTCCTTCGCGTTCTTGATTCCGCCATCCACATAAGTCTTGAGATCGGCGATCTTCTTCTCCAACTCGGAGTCCTTTTTCTGAAGCTCTGCGATCAGCGAGTTGGCCTCGTCAATCCTCCCGGCGTTCTTCTCGATGTCCTTGGCGAGCTCACCGGCCTTCCCCTGGAGAGCCTCGATCAGGCCTTTCAGGTTCTGGTCGGCCTTCTCCAGCTCAGGGAGAGACGCATTGATTCCTTCGATCTGCTGCTCGATCGTCTTGATCCGCTTGTCCTCGAGCACGTCGATCCGTTCATTGATCTTGTCGATGTCGGAGTCGTAGTTGGCGCATCCGGTGATCCACATCCCGGCGGCCACAGCCAGAACGAGTCTGGTCAGATGCTTTAGCATATTCATAGATTTTTAATGGTGTTTCATAACTCGGCGCAAGGTAGTCGGATTTCTCAAAAAAGTTGCGACAATTTGTCACAACTTTGCGACAAATTGTATAGAAATGTTTGTGAAGAGTCAGGCTGACAGAGATAAATAGTAAAATATTGAATAGAAAAGCATAATATTTTTAGTTTGCTATTCAAAATTTAACTACATTTGCGGTATGTCTGTAGATTTTGAACATATTGGAAACATTCCGCTAAGCACCTCCGCGATTGCCTCCTTCTTCCCGGCAATCAAGGCCGGGAATCAGAAGGTTCGCTATCTTGAGTCTTCAGGAAAGATTATTCGGATTAAGAAAGGACTTTATGTGGTTCATCCAGATGTCTCACATACGGTGCTATCAACGGAACTTATTGCGAATCACCTTTATGCGCCATCGTATGTGTCGATGGCGACGGCATTGCGGTATTATGGGCTGATACCGGAAGCTGTTTACGGCACTCAATCAATGACGCTGAAGCATTCCAGAAGTTTTGATACTCCGCTTGGACGTTTCGACTATAAGTCCATTTCTCGTGAAGCCTTTCCGATAGGTGTGACAAACATAAACAAAGGTGAATATACTTTTCTTATGGCCACGCCGGAAAAGGCTCTGTGCGACCTGATCGCTAATTCGCCGAAGGTCAACCTACGGTATCTTAAAGATGTGGAGTTTTACCTTGAGGAAGACATCAGGATGGAACTCGATGACTTCAGAAATATGGATTCCGCAATCTTTGAAAGATATATGAAAGTGGGAAAGAAGTCCTGCTCTATCAATACGTTGGTGAAATATCTTAAGAAATAAGTATGAACGAGATATATGAACAGATGATGTCCGCCTATGAATTCAGGACGGAACAGCAGAAAAGAAACGCCGTCTTTGAGGTCAACCAGCAGATTATCCTTGCCGGTCTTTACAATGGTGGATTCTTTGACAGGGCTGCTTTTTATGGTGGAACCTGTCTGCGTATTTTCCACGGTCTGCGGAGGTTTTCTGAAGATATGGATTTTTCGCTTCTTGCCCCTGACAACCATTTTGATTTTTCGCGGTACTTCCAGCCAATAATCGACCAGTTTGCGATGGTTGGCAGAGAGGTAGAGATTCATAAAAAGGAAAAGAAAACATTCGGAAAAGTGGAATCGGCTTTTCTTAAGGACAATACTGATGTCTATGACATCACGTTCCAGACAGAGAAGGCCGTGAAGATAAAGATCGAAGTTGACACACAGCCTCCTTTGAAGTTCGAGACAGAACAGAAGCTTCTTCTTATGCCTCAATCGTTTATGGCCAGGTGCTTTACTCTTCCGGATTTGTTCGCCGGGAAGATGCATGCCTTGGTCTATCGCGTTTGGAAGAATCGGGTGAAGGGACGCGACTGGTACGATTTCGAGTGGTATGTTCGTCATAATGTTCCTCTTGACTTTGAACATCTGCAGGAAAGGGCATTGCAGTTCAACGGTGAGTCCATATCAAAGGACACATTTATGAAGAAACTTGCGGAGCGTCTGTCCTTGGCTGATATCAATCAGGTAAAGGCGGATGTGCTGCCCTTTATCCGCGATTCCAAAGAACTGGAAATATGGTCTAACGATTACTTCTTACAACTTGCTAATATGCTTATATTTGAGTGAGATTATTTTGTGGAGAGAGCGGCATCGCATAATACGAAAAGTCCTTGCCCCGTACCTCCGGCGCAAGGACAAATCTTGTTTGTGAAATCGTATTATCTGACGATTGTGACGTTGTCGCGGATTCCGGCGGCGGTCAGCGCGGCCTCGATCTTTTGCACAGCGCTCTCATCGCAACCTCTCATCGTTATGGTGGCAAGATTCGCACAGCCGTTGAACATATTCTGCATATCGGTAACACTCAACATATTCCATCCGGACAAGTCAAGGGTCGCGAGGTTCTCGCATCCAATGAACATCTCCTCCATATTACTTACTTTTCGTGTGTCGAATCCTGACAGGTCGAGTGACGCGAGGCTTTCGCACTTATAGAACATAACTTGCATATCGGTTACACTCCGCGTGTCGAATCCTGACAGATCGATTGACGAGAGACTTTTGCATTCCCCGAACATAAAGCGCATAGTGTTTACATTCCGCGTGTTCCAACCGGACAGATTGATAGATGCGAGGCTTTCGCAAGATGCGAACATAAACTGCATAGAGTTTACATTCTGCGTGTCCCATCCGGACAGGTCGAGTGATTTGAGACTTCTGCAGTTATTGAACATCGCGGCCATATTGGTTACATCTCGGGTGTCAAGCAAACGTAATTCGACAGATTCCAGTTTTAAGGAATTCTGGAAAAAAAAGGCCGCGAAATCTATTTTTATTGGCTTGTGTATTGAAAAGTATTCCAAATATTCATTTCTGTCATATCTGTCATAATGCTCAATTCTTAACTCCAAAAACGATGCTTCTTTCGGAGAGAAGACTGTGAATTTGTCCTCGGAGAACTCGTCAAGGGTCTCGATCAGATCGCCGTTCGGGTCATATAGCCTTAGCTCATAGTACTCTAATTTCTGGTTGTATTTGGTCTTGTAACTCACCGCACCCGGATCTTTGATAGGCTCCACGGCGACGTACTCTGAGGCGATGTCGTAGAGACCAGACGGGTCGGTGACGGCGATCCTGACGCTGGATGAAATGCCATTCTCTTGATATGCCTTGTAGAGGCCGGCCGGATCAATGGCCACGGTGATGATCCCGGTCTCAGTGTCAGCGGAGAAATCCTTGATGTCCAAAGACTTGATGTCTCCAGCCGAGGCTCTGGTGATTGTGTTGATGGCGTTGGCCGAGACCTGCTCCCTGGTGACGCTTCCGGCCGCGGAATGAGGCCTTACCTCGAACCTGAGGGTGAGGTCGCGGCACTTCTTAAACTCGCCGCCAACCACGATCTTCTCGTACCTCTCCACCCCGTCTGAATATGTCGGGACGAGCGTCAGCGACTGTATCCTGCGCTCGAACCGGTCCTTCAAGGTCTTAAGATCCGTCTCCAGGGAGGACACCCTTTCCCCGAGGGCTTCCAGTTTGTCGTTCACATCATTAACTACGGAGTCGATCCTGTCGTTGATCGTCTCCACCTCGGCGGCGATCTTCTCGCTGATCCGGCCCTCGGCCTCTCCGACGGCGTCCTTGATGGCTTTCTCGTAGGCGGTCTTGATGTCCGCCTTGGCCTTTTCGAGGTCGGACCTGAGTGTGGATATGCTCTCGGCGTTGTCCTTGACGGCCTTGTCGGTCTCCTCCAGCCCGGATTTCAGCGAACCGATCTCCCCTGTGTTCCCGGCGATCAACGCCAGCAGGCTGTCCCTCTGGGCTTTCATCCTCCTCTCAAGGCTGTCCTTCTGGTTTGCGAGCGCCGCCTTTGTCTCCTCGATCGTCCAGTAGGCGGTGAGCCTCTCGTTCACCCAACCCTTGAGCGACTTCTCCAGATCGCTGACCGATGTCTTGACCTCCTCGATGCTCTTGTCCAACTTCTTGTCAAGCTCGGTGATGGATCCATCCAGCCCGTCGAGCCTGCCGTCGATCCCGTCCAGCCTTTTGTCGATGCCGGAGATCCTCTCCAGCGCCCCGTCAAGTCTCTTGCCGAGTCCGGCGACCTCTTCCACGATTCCGTTGTACTGCTCCAGTGTCGCGAACGTGGCTGAAGCCCAGTCCTTCGCGTTCTTGATTCCGCCATCCACATAAGTCTTGAGATCGGCGATCTTCTTCTCCAACTCGGAGTCCTTTTTCTGAAGCTCTGCGATCAGCGAGTTGGCCTCGTCAATCCTCCCGGCGTTCTTCTCGATGTCCTTGGCGAGCTCACCGGCCTTCCCCTGGAGAGCCTCGATCAGGCCTTTCAGGTTCTGGTCGGCCTTCTCCAGCTCAGGGAGAGACGCGTTGATCCTCTCAATCTGCTGCTCGATTGTCTTGATCCGGTTGTCCTCGATTCCGTCGATTCTCTCATTTATCTTGTCGATGTCGGAGTCGTAGTTGGCGCATCCGGCGATCCACGCCACGGCGGCCACAGCCAGAACAATTCTGGTCAGGTGCTTTAGCATATTCATTGTTTGTGCTCTCTTAATTTTACATTTTGATTTTGACGTTGTCGCGGATGCCGGCGGCGGTCAGTGCCTCTTCGATCTTGCGCACGGTGTTGTCGTCGCAGTCTTCCATCGTTATGGTTTCCAGACTTTCGCAGCCGTAGAACAGGCTCTCTATGTCGGTTGTGTCCTGTATGATCCAGCCGGACAGGTCGAGAGAGGTGAGGTTCTTGCAGCCACCGAACATATTCCTCATACTGGCCACCTTCCGCGTGTCCCAATCAGACAGGTCAATCCATTGAAGGTTGGCGCAAGCGCAGAACATACTCATCAGATAGGTCAAGTTTTGTGTGTCCCAGCCAGACAGGTTGATCGTGGTGAGATTGTCGCATTGTATGAACATATTCCTCATAGAGGTCACGTTCCGCACATCCCATTTTTCAATTTCGAGCGTTTTGAGTTTTTTACACCCATAGAACATCTCGTCCATAGAGGTCACGTTCCCCGTGTTCCAACTTGACAGGTAGAGCGAGGTAAGGCTTTCGCAACCAAAGAACATCCTGCTCATATTTGTCACGTTCCGCATATCCCAACCGGAAATGTCAAGCGCTGTGAGGCTTTCGCAGCCAAAGAACAGGCAGAGCATACTCGTCACGTTCTGCGTGTTCCAACCTGCCAGGTTGAGCGAAGCGAGGCTTTTGCAGTAAAAGAACATACCGTCCAATGAGGTCAAGTTCCGTGTGTCCCAGCCTGTCAAGTCAAGCGACGCAAGGTTCTCGCAGCCATAGAACATATACCCCAGATAGGTCTCGTCACTGGTGTCCAGAAGGTTTAATTCGGCGGCTGTCAGTCGCTTGAGGTTCTCGAAATTGTGGCCTCCCTGCGAGATGATCTTTACCGGCTTGTTTATGCGGATGTAGGTCAAAGACTCGTTGTCGTTCGGCAAACTCGTGGCTTTCAGTTCCATAGCGGTGGCTTCGCTCAGGGTATAAACGCTTCCCACACCGTCGGCGAACTCATTGAATAGCTCAATCTCCTTGTTCTCTCGGTCATAGGCTTTCAGTGTAGGAAACGCCATTTCCTGCTTGTTGTTTGTCCTGTAGGTCAGCAGGCCCGGGTCGTTGATGAATTTCACCTCCACATACTCGGTGGAGATGTCGTAGAGGCCGGACGGGTCGGTGACTGTGACGCTGACGTTGGTCGAGAGACCGCTTTGCGAGCTGCTTTGGTAGAGTGCGGCAGGGTCGATGACAACGGTCAGGATTCCGGTTTGGGCATCAGTCGTGACACTCTTGACGGCCAGCGCCTCGATGTCTCCCGCTGAGGCTCTTGTGAGGGTGTAGGCAGCCTCGGCGGACACCTGCTCCTTAGTGATGCTTCCCGCCGCGGAGAGCGGCTTGACCTTGAACCTGAGCGCGAGGTCGTCGTACTTCCTCAGCTCGCCGCCGAACGCTACCACATCGCTCCGCTCGATCCCGTCTGAATATGTCGGGATGTGCGTCAACGACTGGATCCTGCGCTCGAATCTGTCCTTCAGGGTCTTAAGATTCTCCTCCAAGGCGGACACCCTCTTCCCGAGGGACTCCAATCTGTCGTTGACATCCTTGACGGCGGAGTCGATCCGGCCGTTGACTGTCTTGATCTCGTCGGCGATCTTCGCGTTCAGAATCCCCTCATCACCCTCTATGGCCTCCTTTATAGCTTTCTCGTAGGCTGTCTTGATGTCGCTCTTCGCCTTTTCAAGGTCGGATCTGAGGGTGGAGATGCTCTCGGCGTTGTCCTTTACGGCCTTGTCTGTCTCCTCCAGCCCGGCCTTCAGCGACTCGATGTTCCCCGTGCTTCCGGAACTTCCGGAGATCATCGCGACGAGACTGTCCCTCTGTGCTTTCATCCTTCTCTCAAGACTGTCCTTCTGAGCCTCTAACTCGGCCTTCGTCTCCTCTATTGTCCAGTAGGCGGTGAGCCTTTCGTTGACCCAACCTTTTAGCGATTTCTCAATCTCGGCGGCCGATGCTTTCACCTCTTCTATGGCCTTGTCCAGTTTCTTGTCAAGGTCGGTGATGCCGTCGAGCCTCTTGCCGAGTCCGGCGACCTGCTCCACGATGCCGTTGTACTGCTCCAGTGTCGCGAACGTGGCCGAAGCCCAGTCCCTCGCGTCCTTGATTCCGCCATCCACATAAGTCTTGAGATCGGCGATCTTGTTCTCCAGTTCGGAATCCTTCTTCTGAAGCTCAGCGATCAGCGAGTTTGCCTCGTCGATCCTCCTGGCGTTCTTCTCGATGTCCTTGCCGAGTTCTCCGGCCTTCCCTTGGAGAGCCTCGATCAGCCCTTTCAGATTCTGGTCAGCCTTCTCCAGCTCAGGGAGCGAGGCGTTGATTCCTTCGATCTGCTGCTCGATCGTCTTGATTCGGTTGCTCTCGATTCCGTCAAGACGTTCATTGATCTTGTCGATGTCGGAGTCGTAGTTGGCGCATCCGCTGATCCACACGCCGGTGACTGCGGCGAGAATGATTCTGGTCAGGTGCTTTAGCATATTCATAGATTTTTATGGTGTTTCCTGATGCGGTTCTAATCTTGCGCAAGGTAGGCGGAATTATTGAGAAAATTGCGACAATTTGTCACGAGTTTGCGACAAATTGTATAAATTGCGGAATATTACTGGCCATTTTAGTTGAAATTGATGAATCCATTTCCATTGCGTCGTTGCTTGGGCATATTCATACTCCTCGTTCTGGCGGTGTCCGCTGTCAGGGCGGAGGTTCCTGACTCGTTGCGTCTGGATCACATTCTTTCGATCGCCGCGGCTGAACCTGACCGCGCCCTTGTCTTGCTGGATGAGTCCGAGGCAAGGGGAGTGTCGCTGCCTGGTGAGGCAAGCGAGGCGAGGGCTGTCGCATACGAGGCCAAAGGAGAGTACCAGACGGCGTTGGCTTATGCCCGGATCGCGCTTTCGGAGCAATCCTCAAAGGATGACGTCGAGCTTTACCGCGGGAACTGCGAGAGGGTGATCTCGCTGCTGATGAGGCTGGGGGACTACAAGGAAGCCTTGAGGTTTTGCAGGGTGCTTCGTCTGAAATTGGCGAAGGATGGCGCTCCGGCGAAGGACGGCGCTTCGCTGGCTCGTCTGGAGGCGGTGGCGTACCGGGAGTTCGGGCAGAAATCATTGGCTGACAGCTTGATGGCGGTGAGTACGAGGCTCTTGTCGCTGGATGATGGCTGCCGCGGCCTTGACGGCCTTGCGGAGAACTACCGGATTCTGTCGGCGTGGGCCGAGGAGGACGGGGACTATTCATCGGCTCTTGAATATGCCGACCTTTGGCTGCGTGAGCTTTCCGACGACGCGGCTTCTTGCGGCGTGCGGTGCTGCGACCTTGTTCTGGCCAACCTCGACGCTGCTGTCGTGGCGGCTGAGGCGGGCCTTGGCTCACGGGCGGCGGCGTACTATGCGGCGGCGCGGGCGGCTTCTAAGAATATCTCGTCTCACGGGGACGCTCCGTGGGCTGACCCGGAGTGCCTGTTCCTTGACGCGAGGTACAATCTGCTGTCGGGTGATGAGGAATATTCAATGAATATCTTGACGCGGCTTGCCGCCACCGCTGCCGACAATGATCTTCGCCTGCGGGCGTTGAGGCTTATGGCCGGTGTGAAGGAGGCTCGAAAGGACTACCGCGGCGCGCTTGCCCTGTCTGAACAGGCCGGTCTTTTGGCTGATTCAGTCTTTTCGGCCTGGAAACTCGACAACGCCTTGCAGCTGAGTGCTTTCTATAAGGAGAGGGAGTTGCGTGGCGAACTTTTGGGTCATAAGGTTGAGATTCGGTTTCAGCGTACTGTGATCCTCTTCGCTTTCATTCTTGTGGCGTTGCTGTCGGCTTTGGGCGTCATCGCTCTGATAAGAAACAAGGCTGTCAAGCGTAGGAATCTGGCTTTGGTCAAGTTGATCGAGGATTATCGTGAGGCCGGGAAAACCTCTGTGGAGGAGGCCGGAGGCGCGTCTGTCGAGTCTGCCGCCGTCGGCTTCGGGGACGCTGCCGTGGCGGCTGCCGGAGAACCGGTTTGTGATAGCGGGGGTGTTTGTGCCGCCGCCGGGGAGGAAGCCGGTGAAGCCTCCGGCTCGGTTGCCGGGGAGTCGGCCGTGCCTGTCGGTGACTCTGAGGCGAACCGTGCCGACTACATCGCTTTGCGAGACCTGGTCAGGAAGAACAACCTGTTCCTTGACACGACCTTGACAAGGGACAAGGTCGTGCAGTTGAGCGGTATGAACCGTAATCGCCTTGCCAGGGTGATTCAGGAATATTCCGGGACTAACTTCTCTGGTTTCATCAACCTTATGCGTCTGGACTACAGTCTCACTCTTCTGGAAAAAGGTGACTCGACCGTCGAGTCCGTCGCCCTTGATTCAGGTTTCGGCAATGTCCGCACCTATCATCGCCTTTTCAAGGAGCGTTTCGGGATGACTCCCGCCGAGTACCGTGAAGCCTCCGCCCACCTTCTGACCCTGAAGTCCCAGACCCCTCC